>JAAEPL010000301.1 GCA_024232675.1 Planctomycetaceae bacterium | reverse complement strand
GGTGAGGTCAAAATTCCGCTTTACTACCTGACGGATAATGATGAACTCTTCGCTGATTTTCTCCGTAACTGGTTTGCCTTAAGAAAAGCGGATGGAGCCTTCCAGTGGGTGTACGACTATTGGATCCTCGGTTACGAGCCTGAACAAAATTCTCAGCGTTGGAGTATTTTGAGGGATGTGCTTGGATGGAATGGTTGAGAGATCCTAGATGATTTCAACGGATCGTACGGGCTGCGTGAGAGGGCGTGCGGTCTTTGCCGTACTTGCGGCGTGAATTTTTAATAGCCTCGCGGTTGCCTGTATCACGATCTAGGTCTCCGTTTATTCGCTGCGTTACTCCCAGAAGCGAGTGGGAAGCAGGAATTGCAATGACCGAATGCCGTGCTTTTATGGACCGCTGGTCTTTTGCAAGTGCGGCGGTCGCGGCGGCTTGCCTAATTAAAAAGGTGGACCTACCGATCGGCGGCCCACCTTTTAAGTTTACGGCACTAGCTTAAACAGTCTAAATCGTGTTCTTAAGCCAGCGATGTTTCGATTCCATCGCACGAGTGATGTGCTATTCTGCGGCTAGCCAAGCACGTGCCTCGTCTTCGTTGCCCGCATCAAAATACTTGATGCTCGACATCGTAAATGGTTTGCATATGGCTGCCATCCACTTTTCCCATTTGTGATCGCCAACCATCGCAATTTTACTGATATCCGAGCAATGTTTGGTTGCAAACTTGATGTCTTCCCAAACGGCGCCCAGTTCCCAGCCGTGGAAGTCATGCATCGTAAATAGGATTTTGATTTTGCCATCTTCACTAATCATGTTTTCGACTGCGGGCTCAAAATGAGCATAGTCCTGGGCTGAAAGCTTGCCGCTAACGACAACATCTAATTGTTTTTTGTCTTGATGTTCTGTGATTTCAATAGTCACATCAGTTTCCTTATCAGTAATAAAGGTTGGTTTGAGGAATGCGGTTATGACATTCGTCAGTCGGCTTTTTACAAGTTATCGTTTTTCCTACCGGAAGCAATCCAGTAGAGCGCTCTTAGGCCTTTTTAGAGGGGTGGAGAGCGCGTTTTCTCACCCAAGAAAGTTTACGTACCGCCACGCTTGAAAGCTAGTCGGCAGTCGGGGTGGCCTGTGCACCGTCACCAAAATGCAATAAACGCGTGTGGAAAGGGAGCTAAGGAAAGATGGAATCTCTGTTCCTGCCAATTTAAGGGCTGCGGAACAGCTGCGGATCTATGCGAGTGAGAGTTTTGCGAATTTCATTGATCGCATTTTCGGTGGTTTCTGCGCCAATCGCAGCCAATTCATCGGATCGCGTGAATTCCGTCAAGTCAAAGCCAGTCACGTCCGGCGTGACAATCACATCGGCGGGCTCGATTCCGACCGAGTTCATGTTCACGCTTTGTACCAAGTAGCCTCGCATGATGGTTTGCAGCGTCGACGGGGTACGAACACGGGAGTGCGTCTGGTCGGGGCTGATTTTCCCGAAGACTTGTTCCAGTTTTGCCGTGACACTGACGGCGATTACAAAATTGCAACCCTTTTCTACAAGAACATCCGCAGGGATATTGTTTACCAAGCCACCGTCCACAAGCGCCTCGCCGTTATTCACAATCGGCTTGGATAGTCCAGGTAGGTTGATGCTCTCAACTATGCCTCTTACCGCGTCACCGTCACTTCTCACTTTCGCTTTGCCGCTCACCAAGTCAACCGTCACGCTGTTCATGGGAACCGGTAATTGCTGTAGTTGTAATTGGTGGAGGTAATTTCTCAGCATGGGATCAAATTTCTGGAAGCGATATTTATAAAGCAGATACCAGTAACCTCCTCCCGGCATGTTTCGGAAAATCCAAGAAGGCGTCAGGTCTTTAATAAACGAATTAATGGTGTGTTCGAGTTCCATGCCTGATGCGTACAAGGTACCCGTCATGGCCCCAGCGCTGGTTCCCGCAATCATGTCTGTCACGATTCCGTGTTTTTCCAACACCTGCAATACACCCAAGTGGGCCATTCCACGCGCGGCTCCACCACCCAATGCCAAGCCTAAACGCACACCTCTCAATGCGTGGATGATGCGCTCCACGCCGTGCTTCCAAACGTCACCATGTTTTTCAGGTGGAGCATCGAATGAGACCTTGAAATCGCCCGAGCAGATGTCCTTGAATTCGGAGATGAGCGGGGGATACAAGTTTTCTTTATCAAGAATCCAAACCAGCGAGATCTTTTCACGCCAGCGCGGTGTATCCTTGGATAATTGACGTACTTTCTCAAGGGTTTCTTGCCAGTTGCTAACGTGCACACACACCAACACCTTATTGGCAATGGCCATGCCGCGTTGCAGTCGTTCGTAAGGGCCCTCTGTGGTCGCCTCAATCAGTACGCGATCTCTGGTCGACCATTGCGCAACTCGATGACGAACTTCTGCCGGTTCCATCCACACGCCATCCTCGACCAACAGTAAATGTTCAATGTCGGAACGAGATTGCCATCTTTTACTGTCGGTCAATAAGCAGGGATGCTCCTCGAGTTGCAAAAGACGATCGATGATAATTTCGGTGAGCTGGCGGCTATGCTCGGAATCGTGAAGGATCATGACCACCTTGGGTGGGCGAAGCAAGCGATCGAGGTGCAGTTGCTTTTTCAGCATGTCGCCCACCAACACGATGAAGTTAATCATCAATTGAGGGTGGGGGCGCGTCATGTCATGAAACTTTTGAAAGTTGATTTTTAGAGCCGTCGATGGCTCTACTGCCGAAACTTGGATTTCCAGAGGTTCATTACGAACGGCGGCCACGCCCCCGAATTGCGTACCCGGGACCATGTAGTTGTTTACTCGATCGAGACTGTTACTGGCTTGGGTGGTTTGTTTCAAGCGACCCTGCACCAACAAAAATATCGAGTCCACCGTTTCGCCTGCACTGTGCAAAATATCACCCGTTTGCAGAGTGATTTGCTCGCAGATTGTTGACAGTTCCAAAACCTGTTCTTCGGTGAGCCCCTCAGTAATTGGGTGTCGCTGCAACAGCAGATGGGCGTGCTCCATGATCGATTCTTATCCTGACAAATCATCGGGCTATTTGGTAAATTGCGACTTAATCGCAATATCTCCGCTCCCCATAATCATCGTCGCCTTACAGAGGCGTATCCATCTTTTTGGTAAGGCTAGCAAAGTGAATTTGACGGAAATCGATATCGAGAATCTAAGACGCAAATTTCCTGCTTTGGGAAATTGTCACAAGGGGCAACCGATTGCCTATTTTGACGGACCTGCGGGAACTCAGGTACCCCAGAGCGTCATTCACGCGATGAACCGCTATTTGATTGATTGTAATGCTAACAAAGGGGCCAGTTTTGCAGCGAGCCAAAAAAGTGATGGCTGGATGAGTCAAGCTCAGCAAGCTTTTGCGGATTTCATCGGCGTGGAAGACTCCGATGAGGTTATTTTCGGCCAAAATATGACATCTCTGACATTTGCGCTGTCTCGCTCGTTAGCACGAACCTGGAGTCGGGGAGATGAAATAATCGTGACAAGGCTCGATCATGACGCCAATATTGCTCCTTGGGCTATGGCGGCAGAAGATGCGGGTGTGACGGTGCATTTTGTCGATTTTGATCCGCAGAATGGTTACCAGCTAAATCTTGAGCAGTTAGCGTCATTGCTCAATTCCAAAACCCGGTTAGTAGCTGTGGGGTGTGCTTCCAACGCCACAGGCGGTATCAATCCGGTGGCTGAGATTTGTAGGATGGCTCACAGATATAACGCGTTGACCTTTTTGGATGCCGTCCACTACGCGCCGCATCGCTTGCTGGATGTACAGGCTTGGGGGTGCGATTTCCTTGCCTGTTCGGCCTATAAGTTTTTCGGGCCGCACCTTGGGATCCTCTGGGGAAAACGTGAACTGCTGGAATCGTTGCCTGCTTACCAAGTGCGTCCGGCGTCCAAGAAGATACCTGGCAAATGGACGACGGGTACGCAAAGTTTCGAATCCATTGCGGGGGGGATGGCTTGTGTTGATTACTTGGCAGATGAAGTCGGCGGGCGGTATCTTGCGACTGATGCGACGCGTCGAGATAAACTGACGGCGGCATTCTCCGCGATTCAAAACTACGAAGACTCGCTTTCCCGGCATTTACTTTGTGGCTTGAAAAGCATCCAAGAGCTGCGGATTTATGGTCTGCAAGATGAAGCTCAAATCTCGTCTCGATTTGCTACATTTTCAATAACTCACAATGCAATTCCGACACCGCAACTGGCAAGAATTCTTGGCGAGCACGGTATTTATGTTTGGGCGGGAAATTATTATGCCTTGGAGTTTACAGAACAGTTAGGTTTGGAGCCTACCGGAATGGTTCGTGTTGGTGCCCTGCATTACAACACGGTCGAAGAAATAGACCGCCTGCTAAACGTGCTTGATAGCGCCGCCTGTTAGGCCCCGCGAACTTCGCTTGTAAATATAGACAGGTCGGTTTCCAGGTCTTGTAATCTATTCCATAAGAGGGAACGCTTGCAGGTTCGCACAAGCTGCGATGACATAATCTCTCACTTGCCGTTTATGTTTTCTGTCGTGAAAAAAAGGTGCCTTGGACGGGAGCGTTTGGCTGCAAGATGTGGTTCGTTCCCTTTCGCTGAGAAGAGCGTCGCACCCAGTTCCGATCAGCAAGCGCCCTGCCCGTCCTTAACAAAACAAGGCACACCCATGCCTTGGCAATGTCCATAGAAAGGGACGCTCTAAATTTTGGGAGCGACTGTTTTTGAAGCACCTGCGCTACCACAACAATGCCGTTCTGCCGGGGTGTGGGAGCAGCACAAACTAACACGACTTGTGAAAATGTCAGTTAGCCGCGCACGTTGACTCACCGATTGCTGGGGGCGGATTGCAGGTTTACAGCGTGTTCTAGCCCCTACTCAGGCAGTTCCGTCACTTCTGCGGGAAGCTAAACCGTGATGACTGGAAAAAACGGAATTTTCCAATAGAGATGCAGTTCCCGCGTCGCTTCTTTCGAAATTTAAGAATACACGGAAGTGATGTGGCGGTGGTGCCATCGCAAACACGAATCACGCTCGCTAATTGTTGCGGAAAGGAAATCTGCCTCATTGGTGCGGGCAGTCATTTAATGCGAATCAAAGTGAGCATGAGCAAGAGACTGGATAGTTACCTGTATCGTATCGTCGGTTCGTTGTTTCTGATTTTGGTCAGTGTCGGATTCGGCACGCCATGGGTTGCTGCGAACACGCCAAATGAAACGGAGGAGGCCAGCGCAGGCCGACAACCTGACCCTTCGTCCATTCGTCTGCGTTCGATCCGTGGCATAACTCAAAGATTTCCACTTTTTTTTGGTACCCCTGCTCCAGAAATGGAAGCAGCCCCCGATGCGGTGGTGGTGGTATTGATGAGTCCGGGTTGTCCTGTGGTGAATCAGTACATCACGAAACTCAGTGAGCTACATCAAAAATACAATTACAGCGATCGCGATATCGTTCGCAATCGAAATTTCTTTATGGAGTCCGGTGCGAGTAACGATTCGGACACCAAGTATTCCTATCCCGGTGATCGAGTACGTTTTCTTGGCGTGCATCCTGTGCCACAGGCCAATCTGAAAGACATCGCTCGACACGCCATTGAGAAAGATATTCCTTTTCGGGTACTGCATGATCCCGATCAAGGCTTTGTGCGGCAATACGGTGAGACGATCAATGGTCGACTGCAGGTCATGTTGGGGCAGGTGTTGGTATTCGATGGTGACATGAATCTTGTCTATTCCGGGGCCATTAATGACCAATTTGCACCAGGTTCCCGCGCGGGTCGGGCTCAGAATGAATTCTTGGAAATGGCCATCGAAAGTACGCTGGCGAAGCGTCCGCTGGCAATGACCACTTTGCAGCAGGCTGCCTCGGAACCTCAAGGTTGTATTGTGCGTCTGCAGCCTCCCAAACCGATCGAAGCTTCGACGGTCAACTACTACGAACACATTCAGCCATTACTGGTCAGCAAGAAGTGTTATCACTGTCACCGACCCGAAGCAGTCGGCTCGAATTATGAATTGCTCAGCTATGACGATATCGTTTCGGTAGCAGATATGATCGAACAAGTGATCAGCGACCGGCGGATGCCGCCTTGGCCCGGTCACTCGCCACGTGATTTTAAGGATGAGTCACAGCATTTGATGTCCGATGAAGAGATTGCCTTGTTCCGCAACTGGGTGCGTAGCGGTATGGCCGAAGGCAATCCTGTAAACGCAGTGGCTTTGGAGGAATTACCGGCGCCTGGCGATTGGTCCATGGACGAACCGGATTTTGTTTTTGAAATGGCCAAGCCTTGGTTCATACCTGAATCAGGTCGAGTAGATTACGTTTACTACCCGGTGAAAATGAACCTGCAAGAGCTGTCGCAAACGCATCCTGACCCGAAAAAACGTGAGTTGCTGACGGGCCTGTTAAACCAATTTCCGGATGGTCTTTTTATTGAAGAAATACAGGTTTTGCCCGGGTCGGCTCCGGTGGTTCACCATATCCAAGTGCATGAGCACACAGGGCCCGTGGATGATACGGACGAAGGCATGCAATTGAATTTTGCCGAGCAATTGATGACTTATGGCTTTGCTATCACCACCAAATTGTTGGGCTCGTTCACTCCGGGGAATAACGATAATTTCCGGCGTTACAGTGAGAATGGGAAGACGATTGGTATGCACGTTCAGCCCGATGCCAACCTGTTATTTGAATTGCACTACACGCCTAACGGCACAGCGATGTGGGACCAAAGCAAGGTGGGTATTCGGTTTGCCCGCAAACAACCTGACGCGGAAGTCAAAACAAACTTGCCATTTCGACGTCGCGGCGACTTTAATATTCCGCCCAATCAAAGCCACTTTACCTTGCAAGACGTTCAGTTGTTCGAGGCACGGAATCCCATACAGATCGAACGCATACGACCGCATATGCATGTTCGCGGTAAATCACTGTTAATTCAGATCGTACGCCGCCAAGAATACCAGGATCTAGTCAAACGTCTGGAGGCTGAGGGTAAACACGAGGAAGCAATTGTCTCGGATCCAGCACTGCACGGGAAAAAAGGCATTGCCGGTGAAACCCTTTTGATGATTCCCGTATGGGATTTTGAATGGCAAAGAACCTACCGGTTTGAAAAACCGGTGATCTTGATGCCCGGAGACGTGCTGGTAGCCACGGGCTATTTCGACAACACCCGATTCAATACGGGTGTTACAAACTATGCCAAAAATATTCCTTGGGGACAGCAGGTTGAGCAGGAAATGTTCAGCACGCTATTCATCTACCGAGAATTGGATGAGAGCGATGTCAATGCATTGACTCCCCAGCATGAAAAAAGCGCGTCGATGGAAGCGTTTCGTAAATAGCCAACGATTGGAAAGTCTGAGAGATTGATGCAGATGATGATTCGCAACATACTGATTCTTGCTGCCCTGTTTTTGGGTTCCCCTGCGCATGCTCAAATCTCTTCATCGGAATCGCAGGGCACGATTCCCTTTCGTTCATTTTCCGCGGTCGATCATGTGCCGCTAAGAGATCAGACGACTTTAGCGTTGGCTGAGGTAAACGATGACCTTTCGCACTTGGATCCTGTTGTAAGCTCGCGACTGAAGCATGTTTATCAGTTGGACACATTGCAGAAACTGTTGCGTTCGCAGTCTACCGATGTGACGGTGTTGAGGGACGTCGAGCGTAAATTCTATTCCCTGCAGAGAGATTTTCAGTTGGAATCCTTGCTGTCTCTTAGAGACGCTTTATCAGCCGACATTAATTTCTTAAAGGCTGTTCAAGGTGCCGATCAAAATTTGATATTTAAAGAGCGTATGGAATCGCTTTTCAGTGAACTGAATAGTGAAAATCCTGATACCTATCCCATCGCTCGCGCGGTGGATTGGATGTTGGCCACGGGGCAATCCCCCGAACTGGTTCGCGACGTTCAACAGCGGTTTTGTCACCCCAGCATTTGCGTCGACGTCAATCCGAAATTGTTTCTGCCCATGCTCGTGGAATACCGACGTGAGATTGATAAAAGTGAATTTGCGAAGAATGAGATCATGGGTGTCCCTGTCCAAGGGACCAGTCGTATGACGGCTGTGATTACACCCGATTTGATTTACAGCACCGAGTATGCTGGGTTGAGACTAAACATCAGCGGACGGATCGAGTCACCTAAAAATGAAGCAAGTCCCAACCCCCAACGAGTTCCTGTGGTGGGAAACGTTTCCGTGAAACTACGGAGCCGAGGCGAAACCAGTGTGCAGGGTGTGAAAGAGATTTACTGGGATGGTCAAGCGTTGATGGCCAAGCCAGCCCAGGTGGATTGTGAAACCAGTGCGGAATTAGAGGACGTCGACATCTCGCGAAAGTACCGTCGTCCCAATCGACTGATGGCCCAACGGCTAGACTATCAAATCAAGAAACGTGCCTACAGCGAGGTTAAAAAAAACTCGAATCGAACCAACACAGAAGCCGCCGAGTTAGCCGCACGCTTGGTAGAGAAAGAGCTTGATGGAGAAGTTGCTGAGTTGTTAGCGGAGGCCAATGCCAAGATTGACGAGTTTTACGTACAGCCACTCAATCAACTGGGGATGTTGCCCATCGGCACAAGTTTCGCCAGTCCTGCAGCGATCCGAATTGGATTTCGTGGCACCAACGGTGGAGCGATCGCTGCTCCTGCACCACTTCCCAACCGACGATTGCGTGGGGACCTCGAGCTTTCAGCGCATGAGTCGATGAGCAGTAACCTCTGGGCCGG
>JAAEPL010000300.1 GCA_024232675.1 Planctomycetaceae bacterium | reverse complement strand
GAGAAACCATTATCCTGACGGATCACGAAGATGCGGTAAGTTCGTTTGCGAAGTAGCGTTACGATGACACGAGCGTCAACGAGAATCTCATCTTCCTTGTATCGACGTTTGACCAGTTGCTCTACCTGAGCCACTGTTAAGCCTCGTACTGGAATTGGATCGATCAAAGGTAAGGAGACGGTGCCGTCCTCACGCACGGGAATCGGATAACCGATACCAGGGGATAGATCGCTGCCAGGCTCGGGAATGGTGACCGGAGGTGCTTCCGTTGAGTTACCAAGAACTCCATCAATAAAGACCCCCAACACATCATCGGCATCGAGAATGTAGCTCGGTGGCGGGAGATGTCGGAGTAGCGAGACATCGATGGGGCGTTTATTGGCTTCCGGTTTTTTCAAGAACTGTGGCGGTACTTGATCGGCTGGAACTGCATCAATTGGGCTCAGGATATGATTGCAACCGCTGAGACCAATGCACAGACAGATTGGCATGATTAACCAAAGTAGCCCAATGCGTCGCAGCGAATCGTTGTTGGCGGGCTGTCTTTTCATGACAATGAAACTCCTTGATTCCAAACCCTATTCCGGGTTTGTTTAGTTTTTGACTGTCTGGGGGACGGTAGGTTCGTAAATTAACGGGTCGGTGCTGGAACCAGTGGCATCGGTTGTAATGGCATCGGCGTTTGCACGTCGTAACCAGCGGGTATGCCAGGTGTCGTTTCCGACGATGGCAGGTTGGTTATGGGGGCGTTGTTCAGTCGTCCACCGTTTCCAGTGATCACTGGGACATTCGGTTGAGTCAAGAATTCTTGACCCGGACCGAATTGAAACTCGGGTTTGTTTTCCATGCCGGATGGGATGGTTGTGGGGCTCATGTCGACAACCACTGCCTTGCGAACTCCGTTGTAGGAATTCTCAAACTCTTCAGCTTGAGTGATCGCTTCTTGGACTTGGCGAGGAATCTGAATACCTTTGTAGGATCCGCTGCCATCGGTCTTGGCTGATTGAGCCCCCGATTCAAAACCAGCAAACCAAGCCTGCTGCATGGCAGCTCCGTCTTGATTTCTGTAATTGAAGCCCCAGTATTTTTCTGGAGGGAGCGTTGGGACTTGGCCGCCCTGGCCGTCGCACACGTCACAGTAGCCTGCAACGAATCCTGATCGGAAATGATCAGCGTGGACCCGTTCACAATGACCAAAACGCAAATGGAAAGCGCGTTTGGCCCATATTTTTTCTTGCATGCAAGCAACTTGTTCCTGCATGAATTGATCCAAAAAGCCACATCCGACGCATCCGTAACCGCTATTGTTATTGCGGGAACAGCAGCCAGAAAAAACAAGGCTCATGGTTAAGGCAATGGCAGCGAAGCCAAAGCAAATTAATCGCGACATATCGTTTTGCCCCTGCTCTGACGAAAGGTTCCACCCCTGGAGGCGTTGCTTTCGCGAGATTATTTCTTGGGTCAGCTCCGGGCGAAAAGAGTGGCGAGTCACGAACTCTCGTGGCTTGATCATGATTCCCCCCATTGGAACTTGATGGTTAACGGTCCTTGGCAAACGAGCCTGCGGCAAAAAGCACGCACGCTATCTCTACCCAAAAAATATCGCCATTTGATCTTGGTAGAATTTAACGAACATTCCTTTTATGTCTGTTTTCCGGAAAAAAACTCTTACGCGTGCTATCACGGTAATAACGCGCTTTCCCGAAAGGATTCTTCAAGAATCAGTGCGAAAACAGGGCTCCGTCGGCACCAAGAATGGTTGCCAATGCAAAGCTCGCAGTGCGATGCATGCATGAAAAAACGCGGCTCTCGGTGGCCGCGTTGCTGAGTAGGATGGAGAGGGAGTCCGAAGCGGAAACCTTAATTGGAGCGTCGATAACTCATTGCTTCTTTCACGCGTTCTCTTGCCAGCGTTAAAGCCGCAGCCCGCGGCAGGATCTGTTCGCTCGTCGATTTCTTCAGAACGGCGCGAGTGTTCTCCCGCATTTTTTCCGCGATCTCCATAAACGCCTGGTGTTTTGAGCCGCCGTGGTATTCCACGGAGCCACAAATAACGCCACCGGCATTAGCGACGAAGTCGGGCACATTCAAAATTCCACGGTCATGAAGGATCTGCTCAGCACCCGCAGTGCAAGGAATGTTCGCTCCCTGCAACACGACTTGGCATTTCATTCGTTCGGCATTTGCTTCGGTGATGACGTCGGGTTGCGCGGCGGGCACAAAGATATCGCAGGCGATATCGATGAAATCGTCTCGCTCTTTTTGAGTTGCATTGGCATACCCTTTAACGCCTTTACCGGCTCGCATGCATTTGACGAGCTGGTCCACGTCGATGCCATCTTCATTGTGAATCGTGCCATCAATGTCCGTAGCGACGGTTAGAATGGCTCCGCGTTCGACGAGGTAACGAGCGGCGTGTTGCCCGACATTGCCAAATCCTTGCATACTGACCCGCGCGCCCTGCAGATCAACATCACTGAATTCCTGAACGACTTCACCACAGACAGCCAAACCGTAACCGGTGGCGCCAACTTGGTCTAAGGGAATCCCCCCTAGCACGGTCGATAATCCGACTGAACGCCGTATTTCGTCACGCACCCATGCCAT
>JAAEPL010000299.1 GCA_024232675.1 Planctomycetaceae bacterium | reverse complement strand
GGTCAGGTAATTCCCCTTGGCGGACGTCTGCTGCCTGATTAATGCCAAGTATTTCCCTTCTGCTGAATTCGAAACCAAGACCCTTTAAGCCAACAGACTGTCGCTATCGACCGCTTGCTTGACCATCGACCCCATGAAATCCTCTGCCGACATGGCATCAAACTCGGCTAAATCTGCATAAGACGCCACAATCGAGTCGCAAGCAGCAGGCTTGAACTGGGTGGCTAAATTACGAGCGAACTTGGCCTGCAATACGGGAATTCCTTCCTCACGGCGGCGACGATGTCCGATCGGATAGTGCACCTCAACTTTGGGGGTACTCGTACCGTCGTTAAAGAATACCTGAATGCTGTTGGGGATAGCACGTTTCTCTTCGTCGTAATAATCCACTGTGTACGACTCGTTTTCACTGACCACCATACGTTCACGCAGGGCATCGATGCGGGGATCGCTGGCCACCGAGTCTTCGTAGTGATCAGCCGTTAACTCACCAAAAATCAGGCCCACCGCAGCCATGTACTGCAGGCAATGGTCTCGATCTGCATAATTATTTAATGGCCCTTTTTTATCAATGATGCGCACACCTGGCTCTTGAGTTTGCATTTCCACGCGTTCCACTTCCTGCAATCGATCCTTGACGGCATCGTGTAACTGCAAGGCACACTCGACCGCTGTTTGTGCATGGAACTCAGCTGGGAAGGAAATTTTGAATAGAATATTTTCCATCACATAAGCATCAAGCTTTCGAGAGAGGACGACTTCCTGTCCTTTGAAAAGAACGTCCTGAAATCCCCATTGGGGTGCGGTCATCGCCGTGTCATACCCCATTTCGCCAGACTTAGCGATTAATGCCAAACGCACCGCTCGACTGGTCGCATCGCCGGCTGCCCAACTTTTTCGCGAACCCGTATTAGGCGAATGGCGATAAGTTCTTAGCGCTCCTCCATCAATCCAGGCGTTGGAAATAGCATTCATTGTTTGGGCTTTATCGCACCCCAGCATTTTCGCTGCCACGGCCGTACTGGCAATCCGGACTAACAAGACATGGTCCAAGCCCACGCGATTGAATGAATTCTTTAACGCCAAGACACCTTGGATCTCGTGGGCCTTGATCATGGCGGTCAGGATATCTCGCACAGTCACGGTTTGCCCACCGACTCGCGATTGGTAGTCGGCCACCGCTAAAATGGCACCCAAGTTATCGGAGGGATGCCCCCACTCAGCGGCCAACCAGGTGTCATTGAAATCAAGCCAACGCACCTGAGTACCGATATCGAAAGCAGCCTTTACCGGATCCAACTCCAGAGGTGTTCCGGGGACACGACACCCCCCTTTCAGTTCAGCGCCAGGCACAATCGGTCCTAACATGTTGCGGCATTGGGGATAATTCAGTGCGAGGATCCCACAACCTAAACTATCCATCAAACACCAGCGGGCCGTTTCGTACGCTAATTCACTAGTGATTTCATGATCGTGAATATAATCGGCAATGTCGACAAATAATTGGTCCATGAGGATTCCGCCTGGTTTCTAAATAGAGCTGTGTGATTGGAGATTGCGATCACGGTCGATTTCCGAACGTGAGTCAGCTGTTTGGGTGTCTTATAAATGGGGCGACTGGCAATTGTCAGACGGCTTCAATGATCATGGCAACGGCGTTCCCACCACCAAGGCACAACGCAGCACAGCCCAGCTTTTTATTCTCGGCTTTCATTGCATACATCAAGCTGACGAGCACTCGAGTGCCACTCGCCCCAATCGGATGGCCAAGCGCGATCCCTCCGCCGTTGATATTAACCTGGGACATATCCAAGCCCAATTCGTTGACGCAAGCCACCATTTGAGAGGCAAAGGCCTCATTGATTTCGAACAGGTCGATATCTTCTACGTTGACTCCACCACGTTGGGCGGCTCCACGTACAGCTTCGACCGGGGCAATGAAAAGATCCTTGGGTTCCGTACCTGAGGTATGACTTGCCACAATGCGGAACTTGAATGCATGCCCCTCTGCCGTCGCCTCGTCGCAGACGACCACTGCTGCCGCACCGTCATTGATCGTCGATGCGTTACCTGCGGTCACGGTCCCTTGCTTGTCGAAGACCGTTCGTAATTTCGCTAAACCTTCGATGGTCGAATCAGCACGAGGGCCTTCATCGGTATCGACTACCGTTTCACCCTTTCGACTCTTCACGGTGACGGGCACGATCTCATCTTTGAAAATACCGTCCGCTACGGCTTTGGAGGCTCTCAACTGACTGGTCAATGCGAACTCATCTTGCATCTCTCGAGTGACATTGAATTTTTCGCCAATGTGTTCGGCATGCATGCCCATATGACAGCCTTCGAAGGAGCAGGTCAATCCGTCGGAGACCATCGCATCTACCATTTTATTATCGCCGAGCTTGACCCCACCTCGCATGCCGCGGACTAAGTGGGGTGCCGAGGTCATTGCCTCCATGCCACCCGCCACGATCGCTGTTGCGTCGCCACACCGAATCGCTTGCCCGGCCATCATCACAGCCTTCAATCCGGACCCGCACACCTTATTCACAGTGACGGCTGCGATTGAGGAAGGCATCCCCGCTTTCAGAGCTGCTTGCCGCGCCGGTGCTTGCCCCACCCCAGCCTGCAAAACATTGCCCATGATCACTTCATCAAACGATTCCATTGCCAAACCCGACCGTTCGATTGCCCCTTGCACGGCAACACCGCCTAAATCGGTGGCTGTCAGAGTTTTGAAAGCTCCCAAAAAGGACCCGATCGGCGTCCGCGCGCCGGAGATTATGTATGCGTTCATATCAGTTATTGCCAAAGCCTTGAAATTTAAGGTTCGTGGATCAAGATTGAGATGCCAAATATAGCAGGAACCCGCTGAGGGTGTAGAAGTGATCCGAGGAAGGCCGAGGGGCAGGCTTGAGAGGCCGTTTTAGTCAATTTTTTTGCCAACTTCTTGGGCGGCTGCCACCTAGGAATCGTCGCCCTCAGCCTGCTATAATCTGGGTCGTATGGCTCTTCGCACCCCGGACTTTTTCTGTCGCCTTCAAGGCTGGCCATTCTGCCAGTCCGTCACTGAAATAGCTGAAGACGGATCAAACCCTTGACTAGTCGCTTGTCCGCAAGTTGAAAAATCTGACAAGACCCCCTCTTAGCATTACCACCTAATCAATACCAAGGAATCCGAAGCATGTCAGCGACGCTAACTGATCTGGAAAAAAAGCAAATAGCGCAAGCCGAGGAACTACTTTTCTCCGGTGAGGAGAAAGAAGGCTTTTGCAAAGCCCTATTTTTTGGACGTTTCCGGGCCCAATCCATCCTGCCATTCCCGGAACTCTCAGAGGCCGAGGAAGTGATCGGAGATGAAGCGGTATCAGCGGTTAGAGAGTTCTGCGAGTCGCACATCGACGCCGCAAAGATTGACCGGGATGCCTTGATTCCAGATTCCGTCATTCACGGGCTCGGCGACATGGGTGTGCTGGGGATGACCATCTCCGAACAATACGGTGGCGCGGGCATGTCCCAGCAAAACTACTCCCGTGTCATGGAAGTCATTGGTGGCCATTGCGGCTCCACAAGCGTCTTTGTCAACGCCCATCATTCCATCGGGATCCGTGCTTTGGAGCTTTTTGGCACCGCGGAACAAAAAGAAAAATGGATGGCACCTTTGATGACGGGTCGCAAACTGGCTGCGTTTGCCCTTACCGAACCCATGGCCGGGTCCGATGCCGGCAACGTTCGCACGCGAGCAGAGCCGACCGAAGATGGAACGGCTTATATCCTCAATGGTGAGAAACGCTGGATCACCAACGGGGGTATCGCAGATTGCTTGACGGTCATGGCCCGGACTCCTGATCCGACCCAACCCGACGGAAAAATCACGGCCTTCCTCGTGACACCCGATATGGCAGGATTCGAGGTGCTGGAAGAACGGATGGAAAAGGTCGGTATTCGAGGCACAGCGACCGGGCGACTGAAGTTCACCAACATGCGGGTCCCGGCTGCCAATGTCTTAGGACCGGTTGGCAAGGGCTTAAGGGTCGCCCTGACCGTACTCGATTTCGGCCGCACGACATTCGGTGCCGGATGCACGGGAGCCGCGAAATTCTGCGTGGAAAAAATGGTCGAGCGGGCCAATGAGCGTATCCAGTTTGGAAAATCGCTGGGGGAATTTGAACTGGTCCAACAGAAAATCGCCGAAGCCGCTGCGGACACCTACGCCATGGAATCGGCAACCTGCCACACCGCGGCTTTGATCGATAGCGGGGCCGAGGACTACATGATGGAAACGGCCATGTTAAAGGTATTCGCCAGTGACCAACTTTGGCGAATCGTGAATGACTGCCTACAAATCTGGGGGGGCAAGGGATTCTTTACCGACGAACCGTTCGAACGCATGATGCGCGACGCGCGGCTAAACCAAATTGGGGAAGGGGCTAACGATGTCCTACGCTGTTTCGTAGCTGCCGTCGGTTTGAGACATCTGGGCAAGGAAATGGAGACCTTGCTGAAGAAGCCTTGGGAGGCCATTAAATTTGCGCCCTCGAAACCAAAACTGCCAGTCAAGCACGATCACATGACCTACTTCGCACGGCAGATCGCAAAACAAATTGGTGCGTTTTCATGGGCCTGCAAAACAGCCCTGGTGAAACATCGCGAAGGCATTATCAACCAGCAACTAATTCAAGCCCGTTTGGGTGATATTGCCACCGAGTTGTTCATGGCCAGTTGTGTCTACTCACGCCTGACCAACCTCCTGTTAAACGGGACGATCGAAGAACCCGTCAAGATGCGAGAATTCCGCACCGGAGCGCTCTATCTACGCATGGCTCGCCATCGTAATCGCCAACGATTCGATGACTTAAAAGGCAACTACGATGTCGAAACCGTAGCCGTGGCAAAGGATTGGCTGAATCACAACTTCGAAGCTTCCAATTAACAACTTTCTAAACCCAACTTCACGGGGGTCGATGCCAAATCGTCCCCCCGCTTCCTTTGAATCAGGAACCCCTTCATGTCTTGGCAATCGCTGATTGATGAATTTAAAGAACAATCCACTGTAATCGCGCAAGGCGGAGGCCAGCGATCGATCGATCGTCAACACAAAAAGGGTCGAATGACTGCCCGGGAACGCATCTCCCAGGTCATCGATGACGATTACTGGCTCGAAGTTGGCAAATGGGCTGGCTTCGGCATGTACGAGGAATGGGGAGGTTCCCCGTCCGGGTCCGTGATTTGCGGAGTGGGTAAAATCCAAGATCGGTTGGTGATGATCATCGCCAACGATGCTACCGTGAAAGCGGGAGCCTTTTTCCCGATCACCGCTAAGAAAGTCCTGCGGGCTCAGCGGATTGCCATGCACTGCCGCTTACCACTGCTCTATCTAGTCGACTCAGCTGGGGTTTTCCTGCCCCTACAAGACGAAATCTTTCCTGACGAAGATGACTTCGGACGCATCTTCCGCAACAACTCGGTGATCTCTGCCATGGGCATTCCCCAACTGGCAGCCATCATGGGTAACTGCGTGGCCGGTGGTGGTTATCTGCCGGTGCTTTGCGACAAATTGATCATGACCGAGGGGTCCGGTCTTTACTTGGCTGGGCCGGCTCTGGTGAAAAGTGCAATCGGCCAGGAGTATACATCGGAAGAATTGGGCGGCGCGGAAATGCACGCTCAAATCAGTGGCACGATTGACTACCGTGAACCCGACGACGAAGCCGCACTCAAACGCGTCCGCGAATTGGTCCGCATGTTCCCCGAAACCCAACGAGATTTGAAATTTCGTCGCGAAACCTGGACCGAACCTACGGAGCCTCAAGAAAAAGTCTACGAGATCGTGCCCACCGATCCACAAACACGTTACGACGTTCGCGATCTAATCAACACCGTGGTCGATCCCGATTCCTTCAGTGAATACAAATCGGAATACGGCAAGACGATTGTATGTGGTTACGCTCGAATCGGTGGTTTCAGCGTGGGAATCGTTGCCAATCAACGCACCGCCGTGATGACTAAAAAAGAGGGCATGCAATTTGGCGGCGTCATCTACCATGACAGCGCTGAAAAAGAAGCACGCTTCATCATGGACTGCAATCAGTCCTGGACCCCGATCATCTTTTTGCAAGATGTCATGGGCTTCATGGTGGGGAAAGACAGCGAGGAAGCTGGCATTATTCGAGCGGGTGCAAAAGTGGTTAACGCCATTTCCAACAGCGTCGTTCCCAAGATCACCGTTATCACAGGTGGCAGTTATGGGGCCGGAAACTATGCCATGTGCGGAAAAGCATTCGATCCAAGGTTCATCTTTGCCTGGCCAAACGCTCGTTATGCGGTGATGGGAGGCAAACAGGCTGCTCAGACCATTCTTGATATCAATATCGCCGCCATGAAACGCGCAGGGCAGGAGCCAGACGCGGAAGAACTTGAAGCACTACGCCAAAAGGTAACAGAGGCCTACGACACCTCCACCGACATCCGCTACGCTGGCGGCCGTTTGTGGGTCGACGGAATTATTGACCCTAGTGATACACGCAAAGTTCTTATCCAGTCTTTGGAATCGGTGACTTTGTACGCGGAACCAGAACCGTTCCGCACGGGGGTCTATCAGGTTTGATCGACTGCCGATCCACGAGCCTTTCCCCATTCTTTTAATAACTTTTTCCCAGCGGTTACTTAATGATGTCGCGGGTACGTGAAATCCAGATCCAATTCCCTCGACACGGGACTGTCGAGTGGATTGGGTTGCGACCAGCCAGAGGGGAGGCCGTACGCGTTACCGAGACGGTCGCCTTGACCCCAGAGGCGGGTTTAATTGGAGACCGATTTGACGGCCCGACCGGGGCCGATCGCCAGGTAACGCTGATTCAAAAAGAGCATCTATCCGTGATTGCTCAACTGCTGGGAAAGCCCTCCATCGATCCCGCACTGACACGCCGCAACCTGGTGGTCAGTGGCATCAATTTGACGGCCTTGAAAGGGAAACGTTTCCAAGTGGGAGGCGTCATTTTAGAAGGTACAGGCGCTTGCGCCCCATGCTCGAAAATGGAGGTGGCGCTTGGACCAGGCGGCTTTAACGCCATGCGAGGGCATGGCGGTATCACGGCACGCGTCGTCTCTGGAGGAGAGGTGCGAGTGGGTGAGCAAATAAAGTTTCTGGCCTTGGCTGAGCAAGATAAGTAACTCACTCAAGCGTCACAAAGGACCGTCTTCCCACCGTCTTTGCTGGATATCCCGAACACCACATAAAAGGCATCCTGCGATCCAGTATTCGTCATTTGATGGACTTCCTGCGGATCGATGAGAATCGCATCCCCCCTTTTAAGATCACAGGTCTCACCATCCACCCAACACGAGACGTCGCCGTCCACGATGATAAAGACCTCCTGCATATCACCATGAAAGTGTTTACGGAACGATTTCCCCGCTGGTAAGCGTGCCCAATTAACCATCTGGACAAGCCCCACAAGCAGGTCGAACTTGGTCGCCAGAACCTTTTTGAAAACACCGGGATCGGCAGGATCCTCGTGCGATGCAGGTGTGTATTCAATCTCATCACCACGAACAATCTGCATCGATCCCTACTCCTTTATTTCCAACCCTCGGTCGCCCGCCCACCGACGGGGACGCACTGCTCTTTTCTGGCAATACCCAAAGCCTTCGCAAGATTCTATTGCCCGTCTGCAGGAGAGGAATCCGCCTCTTCCTTCTTTTCAGCCTTTTTGTCTTCAGCCTTTTTGTCTTCAGCCTTTTTGTCTTCAGCCTTTTTGTCTTTGGGTTTCAACGCACGCCGCATGGGATTGTCGCGACCACGTCGCCCGCGGCGTGGATCAGTAAAGTTCGAATTCAATTCCACGGACTTGGTTTCAATGCGTCGCGGGAAGAAGTTGTTGACCACGCTGGAATCAGCGGTTTCACCTCGTGGATCCAACACGATTTGCTTCACGGGTTTTTCGGTAATGAACATCTTGCTTACGACTCTGTTATTACGACGCCAAATCTCCGCCGGTATGCGTCGTACTTCCTTGGTACCGTCCTGGAATTCCAACTCGACGATCAGCGGCATTACGACTCCACCGATGTTACGAAACTCAACAAGGTAAGCATTCGGTAGATTAGACAGCATCTCTTTTTGCTTGTCGCTGAGGCGTTCCATGTATTTCGAGTAAGCCTTTTTGTCGTCTTCGGTAACATTGAACTCGTCATATTGATTATAGAAATCATTGAGTTCCGGAAACTTTTCGGTGCGCTTGGGAAGTTCGGCATTACGTTCTTGACTGAGCGTCTCTCCTTCATCCTCCCGTTTCTGAGCGCGTTTGGGTTTTTCGATGTAGTCATTCTTGGTGTCAAATTCGACAACGGTCACGTCGGCGATTTCCAAATCAACATGATCGGTTGAGTAAAACCAACCACGCCAAAACCAATCCAAATCAACTCCGGAGGCATCCTCCATCGTGCGAAAGAAATCGGAAGGCATGGGGCGTTTGAAACGCCAGCGATTGGAATACTCCTTAAAGGCAAAATCAAACAACTCACGCCCCATCACGGTCTCTCGTAAAATATTCAATGCGGTCGCCGGTTTCGCGTAAGCATTGGATCCCAAATTGAGAACCGAATCACTGTTCGTCATGATTGGCACTTGGTTGGCACTTGTCATGTAAGGCACGATGTTTGAGGGTTTCCCACGCCTTGAAGGATATTTCTCCTCCCACTCTTGTTCGGCCAGATACTGCATGAAAGTGGTAAGGCCTTCATCCATCCAGGTCCATTGCCGTTCGTCGCTATTGACGATCATGGGGAACCAATTATGCCCCACCTCATGGATCACCACAGAGATTAATCCATATTTGGTCCGCGCTGAGTAGGTTCCATCTTCCTCAGGTCGCGGGCCATTAAAACAGATCATTGGATATTCCATACCACCCACAGGGCCATTGACGGAAATCGCTACGGGATACGGGTAATCAAATGTGAATTTGGAAAAAACCTCCAACGTATGGGCGACGGCATGCGTTGAGTACTGGCTCCACAAAGGCTCACCCTCGTTGGGGTAAAAACTCATGGCCATCACCGTCTTGCCTTGCAGGTCAACGCCCATGGCATCCCAAATGAATTTACGAGAAGTGGCAAAAGCAAAATCGCGCACATTCTCAGCCTTGAACACCCAAGTTTTCTTATCCTCTGATTTTTCTACCTCGTTCGCTAAAGCCTCCTCGGGTGTAATCACGAATTGGGGAGTTTGTGCGCCTTTGGATTCAGCTAACCTGCTCAACTGTTCTTCGCTTAAAACCTGCTCGGGATTTTGCAGCACGCCTGTAGAGGCTACGACATGATCAGCGGGCACCGTAATGCGAACTTCGTAATCACCGAAGTCGAGCGTAAATTCTCCGCGGCCAAGAAACTGCTTGTGCTGCCATCCGGTAACATCCGTGTAGGCACATGCTCGGGGGAACCACTGGGCCATTTCATAAATGTAATTTCCGTCTTTTTCAAAGAACTCATATCCGGTTCGTCCACGTACCATTTTTGAGTTGTTGATGGCGTACCGCCAATCGACATCAAACCGATACGACTCACCATTCTCCAATGCTCTCGGCAAATCAATTCGCATCATGGTTTTGACAACGGTGAAATTCAACGCATCCCCGGTCTCTGAATCTGCCACCCGTGAGATTTTTACTCCCCCATCGAAATCATCGCGGTCGAAGATGTTCCGAATTTGATCCAGAGAAGTGCGATCCATATTGCTAGACGTTTGGGTCGTACGCGAATCCGAATGCGGTTCGCGGATGTTTGGGTCTAACTGCAGCCAAACGTACCGCAGTGGATCGGGGGATCGATTGGTGTAAGTGATCTGCTCCGAACCAATCAATTCTTGATTCACATCATCAATTTCAACATCAATCACGTAATCAATCTGCTGTTGCCAGTAACGATGCCCCGGTGAACCGGAAGCGGTTCGATAGTCGTTGGGCGTCGGCAGAATTTCTTCCAACTGCCGAAACTTGTCTGCTTGGTCAAATTTCTGAATCGCATCTTGTGCGGACGTCGGAATACCCAAACACCACACCGCCAAAAAGATCATCCAATGTTTGCAACGCAACGACATCATCTGGCAACTCCAAATGGGGAACCGTATTTATCTGAGAACGATAAGGGCAAACGACCACACCGCAAAGCGTGGGATTGCCTAGGCCTTCCATTAAAGTATCCACTGACCAAATCAACAAGCTGCCGAAAAAAATTAAACGGTTTTGTGCTTCAACCAACGCCCCCAAAATGCTGATCCAGCCTCCCGCGACCAAGGTAATAATCAATTAAACTCGGCCTTCCCTTTGAATAATTGGTGCCGGAAGGCCTATAATCGTCCAAACGGGCCTTCCCAAGGACGATTCATGGATCGACGTCAACTCATAAAGAACTGCGCAGCTTCCTCGGCTTTGTTCGTGGGACAAGGTCTGTGGTCATCCATGCGGAATAGCCGGCCTGTTGCTGCCTCGCCGATCTCATCCAGACTTCCCAAAAACGCAGCAACCGATCCCCGATTACCAGCCCGTCTGCAAGCAGCTCAGGACTTGGTAAATTCCGAAACCAAAACAGCTGTCGCTCAGGGTTTGCGGTTTCTTAAAAGTCGTCAAGTGATTTCGGGCGATTTCACCGGCGCCTTCGGAAATAACGGGTACGCATCCGGAACTGCAGTTACCGCGTTGGCCGGCCTGGCATTTATGTGCTCGGGTTCCACTCCTTTTGATGGTCCCTACGCATCGCACATTCGTAAGTGCACTCAATTTTTATTGGCACACACATCTGCCAAAGGCTACATCGCATCTCCGGGAAATCGACGCTCCAACATGTACGGACACGGCTATGGCATGCTGTTTCTAAGTCAGGTTTACGGCATGTCCGGTAGCCCGGCAGTGGAAGCCACGTTGCGGCGTGCCGTGACGATGACTTGCAACGTGCAGAACGAAAAAGGAGGCTGGCGATACCAACCCACAAAACAAGAGGGTGATTTATCTATCACGATCTGCCAAATCATGGCGTTACGTGCAGCCCATGATGCCGGCATGTCGGTATCGGCAGAGGTACGTGACCGCACGCTGGAATACGTTTACAAGTCGCAAAAAAAAGATGGCAGCTTTCAATACATGCTACGGGGTGGTCGCGTCTCACTTGCTTTAACAGCCGCCGGTGTCGTATCACTTTACAGCGCTGGCGTTTACGACGGAGAGCCCGTCGAAAAAGCGTTGAAGTGGATCTTTGCTCGTCGCCCTAGAAAGGGGTTAGTAAGCAGCGAGGTCAGCTCAATGAATTATTACTACGCTCATTACTACGCGGTGCAAGCTATGTGGCACGCTCAAATCCAGCACCCCGAATACTGGAATCAGTGGTATCCAGCTGTCCGCGATCAATTGCTTGAACGGGCCACCAGTGGTGTTTGGGACGATCCCAGAGTCTGCCCCGAATTTGCTACCGCTATGGCCTGCATTATCTTGCAAATCCCTTTCAATTACTTGCCGGTCTTCACACCCTAAACAGCGGCTAATGCACAGCGGTTATGGGGACAGAGCGATTGCGAGCTCGCCTGTTCAGGGGGCGATTTTATCAAGAAACGCCTTAATCGTTGGAACGAACTCACGGAGATCGAGATCGTTATGTCCTTTGTCCGGCACGACCGTGAGTTGTTTTTGCGAGGCTGCCGCTGCCGCGAACAAACGCTCCGCCAGTCGCAACGGAACCAAGCGATCTCGTGCCCCGTGAATTTGCTGCAAAGGAATGTCCAGAGTGGCCAATGTTTTTTCAGACTCGTACCTGTTTTCCATGAGCACTCTCACCGGGAGCCAAGGCAACAAGTCCGCGGCGACATCCACCAAAGACGAAAAACTAGCGACGATCACGAAAGCTTGAGGTGGCCTCTGTTTAGCAACCTGAATCGCGACTCCCCCACCAATCGAATACCCCAAGAAAACGACCTCGTCCGAGTTTTTTCCTGTGCGTTCACAAAACCAGTCAACTGCGGCTACGCCATCCTGTACGACACCCCGCTCACCTGGGTTGCCGTCGCTTTTTCCATAACCACGATAATCGAAAATCAGCACGCTGGCGTTCAAAGCTTCTGCTAATTTCCCGACCCGCGGACCGCAAGTTTCAATGCACTCGCCATTACCGTGAAAAAAGACCAGGGCACGCTCAGCGTCGGGGCGTTCGAAAAACCAAGCATGTAAACGCGTCCCGTCCTCGGCAGCAAAGAAACATTCGTCGGCACCAAAATCATTGGCGACAGCATTTCCACCTTGAGGTGCCGGGTAAACCAATCGGGTTTCCAAAAACAACAAAAGACATAACAGGCAGGCGAGCAACAATGACATTGGCAAGAGCGCAATCGACAGTCGGTAAAAAGTGCTCATGGCTTAGCATCCAGTAAGGGATCCTGCTTTGTTAATGACGCGGCAATCCTACCGGCGGTGGCCATTCTCACGAAACCGACCCCGGAACGAAATATTATCACCGAAGGAAGCGACAACGCCATTGCTTCAAACACATACCGGTTTACCGCAAGGTACACCAACAAACCGGTTAACATGAGCCCGGCAAGCGTTAGACACCAGCCCACAAATTCAGTTATTCCCAATCGCATTACTTCCTCCAAGTCAGTTATCAGTCCGACTTCCGCGTTCGTTTCTTTGCCAAACTTTTTTCAATCGGATTCAGTTCAGGATATACCTGTTGCCCGAACACCGAACGCAGAAACACCCTCGCCCGCAGCGGATCATTTTCGCGCTCGGCCATCCACCAAAACAGACCCGACCCCACAAACCAAAATACCGACAGCAGCCAAAATACGGTAATGGATCGAAATCCCGTAGGCTGAATCCCTAATCGCTCATCTGTGGTGGCATCCAACGGAACTCCCCACAGTAAAAAATAAGCGGCAAACAAAGCCAGCGGAATCCAAAGCAAGCCTGCCATAATGGGACGAGTGGCTTGCATGATTTGGTGCTTCTG
>JAAEPL010000298.1 GCA_024232675.1 Planctomycetaceae bacterium | reverse complement strand
TTTTTTCAGCACCGCATCTTGGGCGTTAGCTCTTCGCGCACTTTGGGGCCTTTGTCGTCGTTTGGCATTGGCCGTGCTCTGACTACCTTGTGTTCCCGCCTCGGCAGGCTGCAATTGAGCTGCTTGACCGGCAACGGGGTTACTTTCAAAGTTAGCAGCACGCACGCCGTTACTATCCTTCGCCATGGAACGTCGAACCGGCGAGTGACCTGAGATATTCATTCGCGAAGCCGTTGCACGCGGCACGTCAAACGTCGTGGTGCGAATGGTGGCTTCTGCTGACTCATCATCCTCCTGCGAGGATACCTGCTCATCCGTCGAGACGCCGAGTGGAGAAGCGCGATGCAGCTCTCCAGCGGGAACCGTTGTCGATACTTGACGGACCTTACTATTGACCCCCGCAGTACGTAAGAACCCGTCTTCTTTTTCCGAGGTGGTGCCTGACAAAATCGCGATCGATTGATCCGATTTAGGAATCATGCCATCCACGGGTTTGAAGATGGGCACCAAGGAGATCGTTTTCCGCTCCCCTCCGACTTCGTCCCAAGGAATCCAAATATTATAGGAATGCCCTAATCCGGTTTGACCATAGTGCCCCTGCAGCTCACTGGAGCGAAATACGTATTTACGATCGGGTTGCCGCGCCTTGACTTTATGATCAGACGTATCGTCGAAAGCAAAGACGCTCAATTCACCATCAACACGCACCGTCTCATTTTCTTCGTCGTAGAAGTAGACTCGCCCACCAAAACCGCGAACCGCGTTTTTTCCAGGAGCCGAAATGGATGACTCTTTCCAGATCACAGCCATCCGTAATGGCTGTCCATATTCCACCTCCGGTTCCGCGTTGCTGAATGGCTTCATACTAAAATCGGTAACGCTTTTAGGTGCTTGGCAACCGCATGACAATGCGATCGCAAACACCACGAAGCCGATTTTTGTGAAGAAAGCTGTTTTTGATAAAACCATCAAACCATTCCTTAGATTCGATTTGTCGAAAAATTTTCGACGGGGGACCGCGGATCCAACACGAGTTGGGCAAACTTTATTTACGTTTTGGCAACAGACGCTCAAGCAATGAAACCGACGCTTCCGGTTCGTCTTTTGCCTCTTTGGAAGTCAGATCTAAATCTTCCCCAACTTTTTTACTTGCGGCACCAGGTGCTTGCTCCACAGGTGCCACACCGTCACTTTCCGGTGGCATGTACTGCGGTTGTTGACCGGTGGGATCTTGATCCGGGAAGTAAGTCGGAGTTTCAATCGAATCGAGGTTTTCCGGATCGAAACCGTCATAACCGATCCCTGAGCCATAAACGTCTGCCACATCAGCCAGACACCAATTCATGCGACTCATCGCGGCTTGATTGCTGGCTTCTAATTGTGCTTCGTTATCCACAAGATAGGGCGTTAGAATAATCAGCAACTCGTCCCGTTCGTGCTCATCACTTTCGAACGTAAACAGAGGTCCAATGACTGGCAGATCAGAAAGGATCGGTGTTCCGCGTTTTTGCTGCACAACCGTGTCTTGGATCAATCCTGAGAACGCAACAGTTTGTCCGGAACGAGCCATGACGGTGGTTTGAGCTTGAATAATATCAATCGGTGGGCTTCGCACGATTTGTCCTTCGCTGACAAACACAGGCACCCCATCCGCCTCCGAACCCAGTTTGGAGTTAACAGCATCGACGGACATGATGATCATGCCGTCGGGACTGACGCGTGGCGTGACGGAAAGAATGACACCCACGTCCTCATCACTCACTTCGTTAAAAATCCCCCCGAAGTCTGTTTGACCCGCTCCGGTAATGCGTGGGACCTTTTGGCCAACCTGCACCCGACCTTGCAGGTTTTCAACCGTCATAATATCGGGAGTACTGAGTACGCGAGCAACTTCACGGTTTTGCAACGCTCGCAACAATACGTTGATCGATTCATTACCAGCCGATAACACCATCCCACCATAACCGAGGTTGGTATTTTCGCGGCCCACTTTGAGGCTACTCAAAGCTTGACCAGCCAACATCTCTCGCGTCGACAGCGATAAAGCGCTCGCTTCATTGCCAATCCCTGCTTGATTGAAGGGAAATCCGATTATCCCCAGACCGCGATCGAATAATAAGGAATCCTGAATCCCAACTTCAACACCGAATTCCGTCAGTTTATCCAATCGCACCTGAGCCAACATCACCTTGATCTTGACCATCGGTGGTCGACGATCCAGTTGTTCAATCAGGGAAATAACTTCTTCGTAATAGGCAGGTGTGGCACTGATGATCAGACTATTGCTGATCAGCTCTTCGACCACCACGACTTGGCGTCGTGCTGCCACATATTCCGCATTGGCTGTAGGGTCAGCATCAAAAACTTCCTGGCGACCGTCCAACCAGTTATTGATTGCCAAGGCGACATCTTCCGCCGGTGCGTTGCTCAGTTTGAAGACATGGTTGATCCGGTTAGATAAATCCTGCTCGTCCAAACGGTTCAACAAATCTTCGATCAGCTGTAAATCCCCAGCGGGACCAGAAGCAATAATACTGTTGGTGCGAGCATCGACACCAAATCTAAGATTAATCAATGAAGCACCAGCGGTCGCCGATGACGTTTGCAGGGGCAGGTTGGCATTGGTGGACTGCCCACCCGCCTGCGTTTGATCCGATCCAAAAACGTTTTGCAAGGTCGTGAGTAATTCGTTGGCATCGCCGTTGGTCACGGTAAAGACTTTGATCTGCGTCTCCGCATCAGGGATCCGATCCAGTTGCTTGATCAACGCTTCGATCAAATCCATGCTGTTTTCCGGGCCGGTCACAATCAGCTGATTACTGTTGGCATCAGCCGTTACCTTGACGCTTAACAGAATCCCAGATTTCGTTACTTCCCCATTTTTATCAATGGTTGTCATCTTCAAGGTGGCAACCGGCAAGGTCGCACGGTTTTGCCCACCAAAGGCACCTGCATTATTGTTTTGCCCCCCCGTTTGTTGGTTTTGACCATTGGTCAATTCCTGGGGAGCGCCTTCTAATTGACCGTTTATTGCATTCTGCAAAATCCCCGCAATGTCCACGGCAAGTGTATTGAACACCTTGAATACCTTCACCACGTGAGCCGTTTCACTGGTGTCGACGTCCAGTTCGCCAAGGATCCTTTCCGCATTGCGTAAAACGCTCTGGTTCCCTTTTACGATCAATGAATTGCTTCGGTAATCAATGATGATCGATACCAACCCGGCCACAGATGCGATCCAATTACCTGCCTGAATTTCTTGAGAATCGTTTTCACCTTGCGAGGGACGGAAATATCCTGATAACTGTGTCCCCGCATCGACGGCCGACATGTGTTTCAATCGAAAGACTCGGAAATCCAAAGCATCTTCGGTATCCGGAGTTTCAATATCAAGCTTCTTGACCAGATCAGCAATGATATTTTGAGCAGTCTCTTGCCCAACCACCATCAACGAGTTCGGCGTTGTGATCGCAACCACCTCAGCCGCCCCGTTGTTGTCCAAGTAGGCCGTTTCATAAATTTGATCAATCGTCGCTTTTAATGTGGTGCTATCCGCGTAACGAATGTTGTAAAGTTGCGAAATCGGTTGAGAGGCACCCGCAGTCGAGACAATATTTAAAATCATCTCTTTGACTTTTTTCACATCTTCGGGATCACCAATCAAAACGATCGCATTTAATTCGTCTACGACACGAATTTTCACCGTCCCTTGAGGTCCTGAGATTGGATCCTGATCCAACTCAACGATGTTCATGCCGCGCGGCCCCTCACCTTGCTGCTCTTGGCGAGGCGCTGAGTAGACCAGGCTTCGCGTGGACGATGCTGGCTGCAAAGGGCTTCGCACCCCCAGTGGCTGAGGTTGCCCCTGCCCCGGTAGACCGCTGGTGTTGCCGCCTCCGGTTGCTGAGTTTGCGAATGAGTTCACTTGTCCCCTGATCCGGCTAGAAGCCGGTGCCGCGGGAACTAGTGACTCGGCTCGCTTCACACCCTCCTGCCGAAACGGCAGTGCCAAACCCTCCTGGGAAGATTCACGTTGTATTCCTGATTCCCCTGCCCTGCTATCTCTTAAAAATGTCTCAGTGCCGTTGGAAGGCGACAATGAATTTTGGTTAGCAGGCATTCGGTTATATCGGCTCGCATTGTCTACAAAGCCGCGACTGGTACCTTGAGGTGCCGCGACAGCAGCTCCGTTACCAAGCGTTTGATTCTGCTTCGGTCGAAAAGGAATTGACTGCAATCGGCCATCATTTCCCGGGGCATTAGCTCGTATTCCTTGGGTATACATCGAGGCCGGACTCAAAGCCGCGGTTAGCGATGCAGAATCTGCTTCCGGAATACCCAGCAGACCGATCGCCCGACGCATCGTCTCAGCTGTGGCTTCCCCGAGCCCCACCAGTTGTAGATTTCCGCTCTCCTCGACACGGTCCAACAAGTCGATCAGTGTGTTCCAATTTTCGGCCACCTGAGGGTCGCCTTCAAATGTCACCGCGTTATATTTCCGATCGATGATCATCTGATTGCCACCGCTGTGATCACCAGGAATGACGATGCGAATCCGCGAACCTTCGTTATCTTCGGCGGTGGCTTGAATTCGCTCGCCCCACAAATCGACCAACTTCTGTTCAAATTTCTGCCATTTCAAATTCGCCAAACGCCTCGACATTTTCACAATGCCGGTATCAAGGGTGGCGGCTGTTTGCAAATATTCTTCCGGTCCCGTTTCATGGCTTTGGTGAAAAGCCGGCGGTTGCGTCTCCACTGTTTCAATGCGTTGGACGGGAAATTCCAGCTGCATTGACTCCAGATTTTTCGAACCTTCCTGCCCTACCAAAGGCACCGAAAGCAACGGAGAAACACAGAACGCAATTCCGGCACATCGTGAAAATAGCCGGGAAAACTTCGACGAAGTGAATTTCATAGCAGCGAGTCTTATTACAACTTTTTACATGAACGCTTCCGCGCTACGGGAATAGCGCCGCACGGATATACTTCCGCATAACCCGTTTCATCGGCAGATACTGCCGATTCGGTACAGAGAATTTAACCGGATTAATCGGAATAAG
>JAAEPL010000297.1 GCA_024232675.1 Planctomycetaceae bacterium | reverse complement strand
TTGTGAACGCTAAGATCGGCCGATTGTGAACACCTAGATCGGGCATTGTGAACGCTCGGATCGGCCATTGTGAACACGGTGTGGGTATAGTCCTACATGGCGGTTCGAGGGCACGAGAAAACGCTGGATAGCTCCAATACATCCGCCGCGGAGGCGAGATGGCAAAGGAGAAATTGTCTATGCGAAAAATTCGAAAAATTTTACGACACAAAGGGCAGCTGGGGCTCACGCATCGCGAGACTGCGTTGCGAGTTGGCGTCAGTATTGGGTCCGTCACGAAAGTGATGCGGCGTGCTCGTGCGACACAACTCAGTTGGGAAACGGCGTCGACGCTCGACGAGGATGAGCTTGCTGGCATCCTTGAAGGGCCGCGGGAAAAACCAGAAAAGGAGCGAGAAAAGCCAGACCCTATTTGGATTCATACAGAGCGAAAACGAGCGGGCGTGACGCTTGAGATTTTATACTTGGAGTATTTGCAGGACCATCCATCTGGATATCGCTACACTCAATTTTGCGAAATTTACCGCTCGTGGTTGAAGAACAAAAAGCTCTCTATGCGACAAAACCACGTCGCTGGTGAGAAGCTCTTCATCGACTACTCGGGCAAAAAGCCGCGTATCCTTGATGTAGAAACAGGCGCCTTTACCGAGGTTGAACTCTTCGTGGCAACGATGGG
>JAAEPL010000296.1 GCA_024232675.1 Planctomycetaceae bacterium | reverse complement strand
TCCTTTTTTTGAATTTGTGCACCACGCTTCTGGATTTACAGATTACGCTTCGATCGTCGCTGATCAATCATCGCTAGAAGCATTGCTGGTGAACGCGGAGACCATGGCCCAGATTCTAACCGTCGGCCAGAAGGTACGCATCGTCACGCAGGTGAAGAACAAAGGAAGTCGAACTGGAAATAACGAAGCGATGTTCGTGGGGGGAGTGACGACAACCGCCAACGAGTATCGCGGACGAGTCCCAGTCATTTTTCAAAAGATCGTACAGACCGAGGGCCCCGTTTCTCGAGAGACATTTGCCGAGGCTCTCGATGTGACCTTCGCACTTTTCTTGCGTCGTCGACCGAATGAATCGGAGTACGAGAGTTATTGGAACAACGTGTTTCAAAAGAACGCTGAGCTCGGCAATCAGATGGCGATGCAAGCCGTCCTGATCTACGTCACTCTGACTCCTGAGTTCGTCTATCGCATGGAACTCGGCCTGGGGGAAACGGATGACCAGGGTCGCCGATTCTTATCGCCCCAAGAACTGACCTACGCGATTCAATACGCGTTTCATAACAAACCGGCATTCGGCATTGACGAAATCGAGACTGTCGATGTCTACACGAAAAAGAGCGAAGCCCCGATCCAAAAGACAATGTCCACACCAAGGCCTGCTTGGGCCGCGGGGCATAGTTCGCTGGTGAAGGAGATGCAGGCCGGGAAACTGAAGACCCGTGCCGACGTCGAACGGGTGGTGCGTAAAATCTTGGATACGCCTGAAAATAATTGGGTGACGACTCACAATCGCACCTATCTCTCTACCACCCACCCGCGCATCCTGCAGTTTTTTCGCGAGTTCTTTGGTTACTACAAAGCGATGGAGGTATTCAAGGACGTCGACGAGTTCAAAAAACGCGACGGGTTCAAACAGTTTGATAACGGCACCGCCTCCAAGTTAATGTACGACACGGATAGTCTGATTCTGCATATTCTGCAGGAAGACAAGAACGTCCTTCGCGAGTTGTTGACGACTGATAAAGTTGTCGCGGTTTACTGGAATGGAAAGAACGATGCTCGCCAGATCCAACGTGCTCGCGGCGAAGAAAACTATCGGCTATCGCACCACTTGCAGAGCTATAATCTCGATCCCTTCGAGCAGGAATATGATAAGGGCGACAAAAACAGCAAAGGAAGGCGACGGAATAGCAAGGTTTTTCGAGTTCCAGAAAATCAGCGTTGCGGTATCCTCACACAACCAAGTTGGCTGATCGCACACAGTGGGAATTTTGATAACGACCCGGTTCGCCGCGGCAAGTGGATTCGCGAAAAATTACTGGCCGGCGTTGTGATGGACATTCCTATTACCGTCGACGCGCAAATTCCCGATAATGAACACCAAACGCTCCGCCAACGGTTCAGTGTCGTACATCAGGATGAGTGCTGGCGTTGTCACAAAAAAATGAACCCCTTGGGTATGCCGTTTGAAGCGTTCAATCACGTTGGCAGGTGGCGGGAAACTGAAAAAGAAAAACCAGTCGACACGACCGGTGCCATTTCCCACACTGGCGATGCATCGCTGGATCTGGATGTCACCAACGTGCGAGAAATGATGGAACGGTTGGCAGACTCCGAACGAGCTAGACAAAGCTTTATTCGGTATGTCTTCCGATTCTGGATGGGCCGCAATGAATTGCTCAGCGATTCCCAAACGCTCATCGCAATGGACAAGGCTTATGTCGAAAGCGAAGGTAGTTTCAAGGAACTGCTGGTCACGCTGCTGACATCCGACTCATTCCTCTACAGGAAATAAAAATCATGGTGGTAACCGATCGTCGAACCCTGTTGCGGGGCGTCACACTTGGCGCTGGGGCTGTGGCCTTAAACCCGTTTCTGAAACACTTGCAAGCCGCGGAACGGCAGGAATTGCCGAAGCGATTCGTGTTTGTGGTGAAGAGTAGCGGGCTTCAGGGAGAGTATTTGAATCCCGAGGGACTGGAACACCACGGCGATAAAATCGTCGATGAATCGCTTGCGGGTCGAAAGCTTTCGGACAGCATGCAGCCGTTGGAACCGTTCAAAAAGAAGCTTACTATCCTTCAGGGTCTGAGCGGGAAGATGACACGCTTGGGGCATAGTGCACATTACGGTGCCTTGGGAGGTTATAAAGCGTCGCCCCACGCGCCGCCGCTGTACGCCACGATCGACGGCCACCTCTCCGAGGCCCTGCCTTCCGTTTTCAATCACGTTGGGTTCAAGATGGGGGAGGGCAGTCAAGGCGTCACCTTTCCCGCGATTTCTGCCAAAGGACCGGGGCAACAACTCCCTTTTCAGCAGAACCCCATGGCTGCGTTCGAGAACCTGTTCGGCAGTACTTTGGAGGGTGGTGATCTGAAGAACAAGTACACCCGCACTGGAAATGTGCTGGATGCAATGTCAGTTGATATTCGTAAATTGCAAAAAAATCTGCCAGCCACAGAACAGGAAAAGCTGGGCCATTACCTGAATGGTTTCGAAGCTCTGCGGGACCGCCGCGTCAAATTGGTGGCAATGCAAAACAAACTCATTCAGAACGCACCCGATCTTGATGACAAGTACACATCAAGGTTCAAGACGCACCACTTAGAGGCTCATTTTGATATGGCTTCGGCCGCTTTGATTTCCGGATTAACGAACGTCGTCACGGTGCATGCCGATGGACTCGATTCGGTCTATACGGGAATTGGAATTGGTAACAACGTGCATGCGATCGGCCACGGAGCTGGCTATGCCACGCTCTCCGCTCAAGATTGTCGGAACGCGATTCGATCGTTTCATATCGAACTGATCGCCAGTATGGCTGCGAAGTTGGATGCCGTTCCTGAGGGTGACGGAACGATGCTCGACAACACGATCATCGTTTACACCAGCGACAACGCTGCCAAGCATCACTCGATCGGCTCCGATTGGCCGATGCTGGTGCTAGGCAACATCGGTAAGAAGCTCAAGTCGGAAGGTCGGTACATCGCTTATCCACAGTACGGACGGGCAGGGCACAAACACACGATTTGCAATTGGTTCACAACGCTGTGTCACTTAGCGGGCGTCCCGCAAGATCTGTTTGGTCAACCCGACATGGCACTCGGCAAGGCAAAAGACCAAGCGGGGCCTTTGAGCGAGTTGTTGGCATGAGTTCGTCTTTCGGACCCGTAATCACGCAGGTATTACTGGCAGTTCTGGTGGTTGGCTCACTGCAAACACAGGCATTCACTCAGGAATCTCCGGCTTCCATAAGTTCCCCCGAAGCGCTGGCGTTCCTGGCCCAGCGGGGTGGCCAGTTGACGGATGCCGATCTTGCGCTGATCTGTCGTGCTCGCGAATTATCCGGACTCGACCTGTCGGGCTGCAACCGCATCACCGACGAGGGATTGTCCTGCTTGGCCGACCTCAAACAACTCAAGTCGCTCAGCCTTAGCGGTTGCCAACGAATCACGCTCGCAGGCATCCAGATCATTTCGGAACTGCCGAACCTTGAACGGCTGGATATCAGTCAAACGCGTCTTCCGTTACCCGAGGTTTATGGCGAACTGACGAAACTGCCGTTGCTGAGGAGATTGGAAGTGCGCGACATTCGCGAATTCGATAGCAGGGGACTGGAGTCACTACCCAACCTGAATCATTTAGATATCTCCAATTCCAACGGCGACCTTAAGGATGCCGACTTGGCACCACTATCCGCACTCACCTCGTTGACTTATCTGAATCTGAATGGCAGTCGAAACTGGCACGGAAATAAGACACTCACAGACGCAGGGTTAAAATACCTGGAGAACCTGACCGCGTTGGAATTCCTTGGTCTGTTCGGGCACTTCAAGTTGACGGCCGAGGGATATAACCCGCTGTTCAAAAAGCTCAAGCGTTTAAAGAGCCTCGAGATGGGTTTTAACTGGCCGCTCAAAGGAACGGAAATCCAGCTGCCAGTGACACTGGAATATTTGGATCTGATGGAGTCATTTCAGTTGACGGACGCTGCAGTCGTGAATCTCAAAAACAGAGAACAGTTGCGAACGTTGAACCTGTTCTATTGCTTGGAGTTGACTGATAAGAGCCTTGCGACATTGCGCGACATGCCCAACTTGGAGTCGCTCAATATCGGCTGCATCGCGGCACTAACCGATGAAGGTTTGGAAAACCTAACCAACAACACAAAGTTGACGTACCTGAATTTGAGCGACAACGACAACTTCACAGACCGCGGCCTCGCGCACTTGAAGCAAATGCGTTCGCTGAAGCAACTGCATCTATGGAGTACTCCAAACCTCAATGGCGAAGGCTTGGCCGTGTTAGCGGAAATGCCTAATCTACAGACACTTAATCTTGCAGACTGCGTTAACCTTACGGATGTCGCACTAGAAAAGATAAGGAATAAGGTAACGATCGAAGAACTCTATCTCGACCATTGCACAAAGATTACCGACAAGGGGATTGCTCACCTAGCTGGTCTGAAGCAGCTGCGAGAACTTTCCTTAAACGGTTGCCTGCATCTAACCGACGAATCTTTGAAAACGATTGCGGGTCTCCCGACCCTTGAGTACCTAGTGATTGAGAACTGTCCCGAGCTTAGTCGAAGTGGAATCGAAAAACTGGAACGGACGTTAGCAAACTGCGATATCGTGAGAGATTGACAAGCTAACGCTCGGAGGCGACGCATGGAGCACTTAGGTTGGC
>JAAEPL010000295.1 GCA_024232675.1 Planctomycetaceae bacterium | reverse complement strand
GGGTGCCATCGGCGGCGGGCGGGCCGGCATTATGGAAACCGACGTGCGTGAGGAAACAGAAACCGATTTATTCGGCGAGCAGGCCGTCTTGTGTGGCGGAGTGAGTCATTTGGCCATCGCTGCTTTTGAGACATTGGTGCAAGCTGGATATCGAGAGGAGGTGGCCTATTTCGAATGTGTGCAGGAACTGAAGTTGGTCGTTGACCTGATCCACCGAGGTGGCTTGGCGTTCATGAGGGAGCATATTTCCAACACGGCAGAGTACGGGGACTACACACGCGGCTCACGCTTGGTCGACGCACAGGTGCGTGAGCATATGAAGGCCGTGTTGGACGATATTCAATCGGGTCAATTTGCCCGCGAATGGCTGCAAGAGACCGCTGCCGGTGGGCAGCAATTTCAACGCATGCGTGATCAACAACGCGCGTTGGGGATCGAGAAAGCGGGTGCCAGTTTACGGAACCGCATGAAGTTAAGCTGAAAACGGCAACCTGCAACCATCATGTGGGGCAGGATTAACGTATACACAATCTCGGATCGTTAAAGCCCACGACGATATCGTTTGCTTTTACCACGTGCCGGTTTTCGCACTTTCACGTCTGCTGTTTCGTATCCCTCAAGCGTATCAAGAATGAGTTCTTTGTTGATTCGCTTTTCGATTTGCTGCAGGGAAGAACGTTGCAAAGGTGTTACCAAAGAGTAAGCCACGCCCTCGCGTCCCATGCGTCCGGTGCGCCCTACGCGGTGCACATAATCATCGCTCAATTCCGGGATATCAAAATTGATAATGTGCGAAACATGTGAAACATCGATACCGCGACCCACCACATCGGTAGCTACGAGGATACGTGTCGTGCCTTTTCGGAACGAGGCCATGACTTTATCCCGATTGGGCTGCGTCATATCACCATGAATCGCTCGCGCGTCTTGGTATTTTTCCGTCTTCAGCAACTTGCGATAAAGTCGCTGCGTGCCTAATCGGGTACGGCAAAAAACGATGGCTTGGCTTGGGCTCTCGCGATCGAGTAGATCGATCAATAGTTTATCTTTCTGATCTTCCCGCACGGTGAAGTAGAATTGGTCAATCGTATCGGCTGCGACGGATTGAGCAGAAAAATTAATTAGCTTTGGCTGGAACATGAACCGCTTGGCAATCTCAAGGATCGGCGGCGGCAGCGTGGCACTCAGCAACAGACTTTGCCGTTCCTCGGGAAGCATCCGGAAGATTCTCTCAATGTCGGGGCGAAATCCGATGTCGAGCATGCGGTCAGCTTCATCCAAGACGACGAACTGGATGTTGTCGACCTGCAGGGTGGCACGCTGCAAATGATCAATCACGCGTCCGGGCGTGCCGACAACGATATCGGCTCCGTCTCGCAAGCGATTGATTTGCCAACGAATGGACTTGCCACCGTAAATGGCAACCGACTTGACGCTATCCGAATGAGCTTTATTTTTTTGTTTTTTCGAATTCCGTGCGGAATTTTTATCGTTGCTTTCTTGGGGATCGTCGCCAGGTTCCTCAACCTCAGCTCCCGATAGCCTTTGGATTTCCTGCGTGACTTGCAGGCAAAGTTCTCGTGTGGGCACCAAAATGATGGCCTTGGGATGCCGCGAACCTTTCTGGCCGCCGCCATCGCCATTGGCGTTTTGTTTTTTCTCAGCTTCCAGCATTTCCACAATCGGGATGCCAAAGGCCGCAGTTTTTCCGGTTCCTGTGCGTGCCTGACCGATCAGGTCCATACCCTCTAACACCAGCGGAATGAGACCAGCTTGAATAGGTGTCGGCTTTTCATAGCCAACAGAATCCAAGATTTTCAGACGGCGATCTGAAAGTCCGAGGGCCTCGAATCGAAGTTTTTGTTTGACTTTTCGTTTTGTAGAGTTTTCTGGCACAGCAGGATGGGGATTGGATTTCCGGGTATCTGAAGTCAGGGAGTTTAATTGAGGCGGGCAAGAGTTAAAATGAGGCATCCCGGGAAATCCCTTGGAAAAAACACCCCAATAAGCCCGCAAGCTAGTTTATAAGACCAATGCGGGTCAACGTGAATTGCCCTCCCCGGGCAATTTGAAACGCGTCAAAAGGCCCCAGAATCCAGCAATCGGCGAAATACATGAACCAATACGTTGACAATATCCTCCACGCCTTTGCTCAATTGGACGACGACTCCCAGCAATTGCAAAGAATTCAAACATTGGCACCTGAGTTAGGCTGGGTGGATGACCAAGATATTGACCAGATGCTGTCGGGGTTGGCCGGTTTAGCAGGCGGCATACCGCCAAATATCCTGGATCGAGGCTTGGAGATTGTAATTCACCAACTCAGCCAAAATGCTGCGGAAGATGAAGGGGTGCCCAGTCAGCCTCAGGATGACCCCCGTCGTATTAATGCCATCACCAAGCTGTATATGGCAGTGCCCGCGGACGCCCGGGCGCGAAATTATTTGCTCAGCTGGTTGGCCTCGATTAGTACCGAGGCCTCACTGTTGCGATTCACGCAATTGGTGGTGGAGTCTCCGCCGAGTTGCCATAACAGTATTGTGATCGCTTTTGCGCCGCTACTGCAACACAATAAGCCATTTGCGACGGAGTATTTGTTTCCCGAGTTGCTCGACGGTTTGCAGCATCCCAGTGTGGCTGCTGCGATCCTCGACTTGGCTAACTTTTTGACACGAGAAGGTCGCGTCGAGACTCACCCTGCGGCGGTTCACGACGAGACGTTGATACGAATGCTCGGTATGTTGACCGAGCAGTTGGCAATGTTGGAAGAGGGCAAACTTCCCGCCAATAAGCCGCCCGCTGAGATCAGCAATATGGTGAATGAGACCGTCTCGTTGGTGGCCTCGCTGTGTGACTCCCTGGCTTTGATAGGCAACGAAAAGGCAATTGGAAAGCTAAATCGTGCGAGCGAATTGAAGCATCGTCGCATTCGTACCGAAGCGCTTTCCGCACTATGTGTCTTAAACGATGAGGCGGCCGGCGAAGAACTTGTCAAACTGGCCGCCGAGCCAGTCACACGATTACGTGTCTTGCAATACGCAGAAGAGCTCGGGTTGATTGATCAGGTGGAGGAGCAGTACACCACTGTGCAGGCTCGGGCAGAGAGCCAATTGGCAATGTGGTTGGCCCATCCTTCGAATATGGGTTTGGCCCCTAAATTTATCGAGCTCATCGATCAAAGACGCCTCGCTTGGCCAGGTTACGATGACGAGGTGGAGTGTTTTCTGTTTCGTTACGGCTATGAGTTGGGTGGCAATAAAATTGAAAACGTGGGCATTTCGGGTCCGCTGTCGCACGCCTTTTCCATGAACCTGGATCACCTCGCCGCCAAAGATATCTATGCCTGTTTCGCTGGATGGCACGGCGATCACGAAGAGATTCTGGAATTGCCGATTCCACAAGCTCGCCTACAACGACCGGGCTCAATCGAGCGACTGATGTCTCGACTCTCCAGCGAAACGCTTGACGATTTTTCGGTCGAGGATGCCGAGCCTTTGTTCCTGGGTTTGTTCATGGGCGAAGAGGCTTTGGTGGTGTCAGGATCAATTGGCGAACAGGCGGGTACCTTCGTGGTAGAACGCGATCACGTCGAGTGGTTCG
>JAAEPL010000294.1 GCA_024232675.1 Planctomycetaceae bacterium | reverse complement strand
GCTCGTAAGCGGTTCACAAAAAGGTCTGCAGATTTTCAGCTGGCCTGAGTTGCAACTGCAAAGAACAGTAGAGGCGTCATCTGCCAATCTGCACTGTCTCGTGTTTTCGCCGGATGGAAGTCAACTGGCCGTGGGCGGTGGAAATCCCTCTGAAGAAGGTATCGTTGAGATTTTCTCGTGGCCCGAATGCCAATCGCAACGGAAGCTGTCCGGGCATACTGATTCCGTCCTGTCGGTTGCCTGGAAAGGCAATCTAAATTTGGTTTCTGCGAGTCTCGATCGTTCGTTGAACTTGTGGGACTTGGAGACGAAGAAAGTGGTCACGACCTATTTGAGCCATTCGCGTGGAGTCAGTTCCACCTGCATTCTCAGCAGTGGAGAGATGGTGACAGCCGGCCACGATCAATCGGTTCGCGTCTGGGACAGCGAATCAGGAGATTTACTCCGCAGTTTGAACCAACACTCAAAACCCGTAAATGCTATGGCCGTCTGCCCAACTTCCGCTGGATTACCGCTGGTCGCAACGGCTGCTGGTGATCGCAGCATCCGTTTCTGGCAACCCACCATTGGTCGCATGGTGCGTTACATCCGACTGGAATCCGAACCGCTTGATATTGCTTGGATCCATGGGACGCAGATAGTTGCCAGCTGTGTCGATGGTCGCGCGAGAGTGATCGATGCCGAGCAAGTGCAGGTGCTTGAGACGATCCCCGCCATTCAAGGCTGGGCATACAGCGTCGCTCTCCATCCGTGGGATGGGACTTGGGCCATGGCGGGTAGCGATGGTCAAATCCAACGCTGTGCCCGCACCTCATCCCAATAGCCCTTGGCTGGTAACCGACGTCCCGCCTAACTCGTCGAATTATGGAATCGTGCATTAAACCGAACTGTGCGACTAACTGAGGGCGGAGAGGCTACGAAAACATGGTGGGGTAAACTGCTTCAGCGGTATTCGCTCGCCAGCATGAAGTAGAAACATTTCGTCGGCATGATGGGGTTACTCCGCCCCACCTCAGGTCACGCCGGCAGGCGGACGGTGCTTGATCTTGACCACCGTCCGTCATTTTTCTTTTACCTAGGTTCTTCCCTAGTGTGTGAGTGGGACTGCCCGCTAGATGACGGCGTGGGAATACACACTTCGGCCGATATTCTTAGGTTCTTCCCTATGGGTCATGCGTCGTACCCCGCTAGATGACGGGGCGGGAATTCATATTCAAATAAATATCATCGGGAAAGCAACTAACTCTATCTATACACATGGGTACATCGACAGCAGTCTTAAAAAACCACGTTTTTTTATAGTACCTTTTGCCTCTCATTTGCCTAACGTGCATCCGAAACCTCCTATCGGCACCAGTGAGAATTGGTTTCTTTTCGATGCGGTTATCGACAACTCCTTGCAGGTTAAATGGAAGGAGCTGAAACTAACCTGCTCACGCAAGAACTTATTTAGGAAACTCAAATGAACCGTAACGTCGTAACCCTGTTCTGTGCTCTCGTGCTTTTGGTTGCTGGGTGTGGAAGCGAGAAAGCTGTCGATTTTGATCAGTTAGTCGAGCGAGGCGGTATTTGGTACCAAGGCAATTCAAAGGTGGGTTTTACAGGTCGGGCGGTTACCACTTTCGAGAACGGGCAGAAGGCGTCTGAGGGCACGCTAAAAAACGGCGGGTTTGAAGGCGTGTTATCCACGTGGGACGAGAACGGACAGAAGCGTTTGGAGTACAACTACAAGGACGGCAAGTTAGACGGCAAGCATACCGCTTGGCTCGACAACGGGCAGAAGGAGTGGGAGGGCAACTACAAGGAAGGAGAGTTAGACGGCAAGGGTACCAGATGGCGTGAGAACGGGCAGAAGCAGTCGGAGGCCAACTTCAAGGAAGGCAAGTTAGACGGCAAGTCTACCGGTTGGCACGAGAACGGGCAGAAGGAGGAGGAGGCTACCTTCAAGGACGGCAAGGAAGACGGCAAGGCTACCGGTTGGCACGAGAACGGGCAGAAGGCGTTTGAGAACACCTACAAGGACGGCAAGGAAATTGAGAGCACCACTTGGGACGAAAATGGGCGAGAAAATTAAACTCTGCACTCCATTGATTGTCGGCTCGAATCTTAACATCGGCAGGTGCGAGCGTTAAAACGGCTTCTAGCTTGCCTACT
>JAAEPL010000293.1 GCA_024232675.1 Planctomycetaceae bacterium | reverse complement strand
CGCACCCAGAGGAAGCTCGCAACAGTCATTTGTTGGTCCTCAGCGCTCGCTCCGAATCGGCATTGAATCAAATGGTTGCTGACTACCTTGCCCTGTTGAAAGCTCATCCAGATATGGATCTAGCTAGTCTCTGTTATACGGCTGGTGTTGGTCGCCGACACTATGAATGGAGACTGGCGATCACGTTTGAAACGAGTGTGAGTGCCATTGAACAATTGACCCAGTTTCAATCTGCGAAGACACCACAACGCAACGGCCAGAGTGCCCATAACGGCTCGTCCGAGATGGCTCAAGAAGTAATGCCTGCCGCTGGCCCAAGTGGTTTTGCAAAAGGCGTACCTAGGGTCGGCTGGTTGCTGACAGCCGATTCAGCGGGCGCGTTTGAAGCAGCCTGCCAACTGTATCAAGATGAGCCTTTTGTGCGCCGCTTGTTCGACTCGATGGATGAACGACTAGGTCAACATTTACGCGATACCAGCCAGCCCGAAATTTCTTTGCGGGACCGTTTCACTGCTGCCGAGGCGGCTGTGCTGCCAAGCGATTTTTACCTGTTTCTGTTGCAGGTGGCGACGGTCGAGTTGTGGAAATCTTGGGGCTTACAGCCGGATGCGGTCCTGGGTGTAGGGCTTGGGCAGTTAACGGCTTCGTGCGTTGCTGGGGGATTGTGTCCGCAGGATGCATTGATACTTGCCTATGAAACGAGTCGCCTTAAAACACAAGAGGACGCGGATCTTGATGCCTTTGAAGCACTCGCTGATCAATTCAATTACTACCCGCCGAATTTACCCCTGGTCTGCAGCCTATCGGGGCAGGCAGTACCCATTCATCGGTCATTGGGAGGCAGTTATTGGAGAGAGCAGATTCACGCCGAATCCCAGATCGAGCAGGCTCTGGATACGTTTTCCCAAATGGAATGTGAGCTGATCGTGCAAATCGGTCCACCCATGCCAGCAGATTCAGTGGTATCCGAGCGGTTAAAATCGTTCACAGCCACGATTTTACACGGACTTCGTACTGACGAATCTACCGGAAATTCGATAATACATACGGTGCAACGATTGTACGTAGCAGGTATGAATCCGGACTTCCGTGAATTGTATCGATACGATGAGCCGACACGCGTTGCTTTGCCGGGGTACCCGTTCCAAAAGAAACGCTATTGGATCACGGAGATTTCCCGTTTCCTTGATAAAACAGGTTCTAAAAAAATGCCTGCCGGAGCGACGAGCCAATGATTTCGAACCAAACTCATAAATACGACGTCGCCATTTTAGGCGGCGGTCTTGCCGGCCTGACATTGGCGCGGCAGTTATTGATGAAGGACCCCAACACGCGCATCGCGGTGATTGAGAAACGCAGTTTCCCGGTTTCCGAGACGACTCATAAAGTTGGTGAATCGACGGTTGAGATAGGGGCTCACTACTTTGGTGAGGAGCTTCAGCTAAAGAAACATCTGACGGATCAACAGTTGCCCAAATTTGGATTGCGGTTCTTTTTCAAAGACGCTTGGCAGTCACTGTCCGAAGGCACGGAAGTGGGGGGGAGTGAATTTTTTGCAGCCCCCAGTTACCAAGTTGATCGTGGCCGGTTAGAGAATTATTTGGCCGACGCCGATACTGAGATGGGCGCAGATATCATTGATGGAGCCCGCGTCCGTCAAATCATGTTGGATTCCAGCGAAAACGGCACGGAGGATACTCATCATGAAATTGTTTTTCTAAAAGAGGGTCGCGAACACACCGTGGTTTCCCGATGGGTGGTCGATGCGAGCGGTCGGGCCAGTTTTCTTAAGCGTAAGCTGGGTCTAGAAGAAGACCTCAAGCACGACATCAACGCCGTTTGGTTTCGCATCGATGCGTCGATCCAGATTGACGGTTGGTGCGACGATGATCGTTGGCAGACATTAACGGGTAAAGTACGCCGCCGCTGGTTGAGCACGAATCATCTCATGGGTGAAGGGTATTGGGTTTGGTTGATTCCGCTGGCCACGGGTTCCACCAGTATCGGGATTGTGGCGGACCCACGTATTCATTCGCTACGCAGCTTAAATCGATTTGATAAGGCCATGGCATGGCTGGAAGCTCATGAACCGGAATGTGCCGATAGTATTCGTCCCTATCAAGACAACGTTCAAGATTTCCTAGCCATCAAGAAAATGTCTCGTGGCTCTCGCCAAGTATTTTCGGCCGATCGCTGGGGATTAGTGGGAGAAGCCGCGGCATTCCTGGATCCCTTTTATTCACCGGGAAGCGATTTTATTGCCATTGGCAACACCATGGTGGGCAAGTTGATCGAGGAGGAT
>JAAEPL010000292.1 GCA_024232675.1 Planctomycetaceae bacterium | reverse complement strand
ACGTTATCCCGCTCGCCCAATTCGTCGTGTCAACATCTCGCCATGTACAAAATCTGAAACTGACCATGCTGCTGCGAAAGAAGCACTCGACTCCGCTGTCCCAATTCGCTAGCTTTTTGGTAACGAAACAACAATTATTGCGACAACAATGCGTTAACGCCAATTGCGAACTTCATCGCTCGCTCGACGCGGTCGAATATCCAAAGGAACAACTATTGAATAACTGGGAATATAAAACGGTCGTTCAACACCCAACCGCACCAAAGAAAATGTACCTGGAACCACCGAGGGAATTTGAATGGCAACCGGAAGTTGATTTGAATTCCATGGGGGAGGCAGGATGGGAGTTAGTGAGCGTCACGTCGATCGACCATGGAAGCGAAGGCCGAACTAGTGAATTGCGTTTCTACTTCAAAAGACTACGTGAATCATAATCTTACGCCTGTCGGTTTTTGCTACCTGGCAAGAAACGCTGGATAACAATGTGATGCACGCGAAGCCGGACTTGCGCGTGCCTTTTTCTGCTTGCAGATCTATCGTTCCGGCTCGGTGATCACGGACGTTATGCAGGTTTGGAATTGAATGAAACTGCACACATACCCAAAAAGTGGATCGCCGTATCGAGTATTGCTAGAAGAAAATCCAGAGGGTGTTTATGTCTTTGTTTTTGACAGTCGGGAAAGCCAATACCCAGAAAAAGACTGGCTTCAGGATGACTGGGAAATGGCGAAACGGGCCTGTTTTCAGGATTTTGGTATTCAAGACCATGAATGGATTCCAACCACCAGTTCCAATCCGTGAACCTACTACATAACAAAACGTTGAACCGGAGCGGCGAAGTATGCCGGTTTTTTAGAATCAGAGTTTTCCGTCGCCGCCCGGTTAACGTAGACGTTATGT
>JAAEPL010000291.1 GCA_024232675.1 Planctomycetaceae bacterium | reverse complement strand
TGGGGATTGAACAGGCTGGAATCCAACAATCCCTGCACGTACAAGCGATCCATCTGCGCCACACGCATCACATCTTCACCGGCGTTAACCCACTCCCCCGGCTGCTTGCGCAATTCCATAACCACACCGTTAATCGGTGAGCGAACTCGATGCCGTTCGATACTGTCGCCGGCCGCCTTGAGATTGAATGTTTCGACCTGGGCCTCTTTACCAGCGGCCTGCATATCCCGCTCGGCCTGTTCTAATTGCAAAGCTGCCTGCTTGGCTTGTAACGCGGATCGATCGTACTCAGCCTTCGGCATCGAACCTTTGGAAAAGAGCTGGTAATTACGCCGGCGTTCACGTTCTGCGATCTGCAGAGCATTGGTAGCAGCCCGCACGTCGATATTGTTGTTGGCCTTTTCAGTGGCAGCATCTAGCTTGGTCCGCGCTGTCTCCAATCGCAGACGAGCCAATCCATCGTCCAATTGGGCCAAATCATCGCCAACGCCGATGGCTTGCCCTTCAGTGACGGGAATGACGACCAAAGGGCCGCTCTCCTGCGCCGGAATTTCCACCTCTTGAATGAGCTTCACACGACAGAATTCTAGATCAACGTGGCCCTGTCCCACGTGATTGATCGGCGTCGCAACCGATTGGTATTGCCCGGGTACAGGGCGTTGCTCTTGTTGAGCCGACACTTGAGAATTTGACACGATCACCACGAAAAAGCAGAGTGCTGCCGTGTGACGTAAGCAAAGCATGTTCATCAACTAACCCTCAGAGCATTCAACCCAACCCGCAGACCTTCCATATTATCGGAACGACCATGACATGGAGTTGAGCCAAACACCTCGTCACGGAGCTAGCAATTGCAGAGGCTTGAAAGCAGCTCGCGTCATGATTCGCTAGAACCACAGCAACCAAGTGTTGTGGGCCGTTTCGATCATTTCATGGAACCAGACATATCCAAGACTGCGTCTCCCAGCATGCACCTGCGCTGTCACACGCGTTCCACTTCTTAATAAATCGTGGGGAAATTGCTCTTTTGCGAAACCGATCCGTAGTAAAACCACGTTCCCCTCGTCACTCCGCACGTCCATTTTGTTATCCACATTGATCAACTGGCCCGTATATTCGTTCCCGGGGTGAGATGCCAGAGTGAAAGTCACCTGTAAAGGTTCGGTCGCCTCGCGCTGGGCCGTTAAGAGGTGGGCCACTCGGCGTTCGGGAAATTCCAATTCGATTTCCCATGGTGTGTCCGGGTGCACGATTGTCATCAAATTTTGGCCTCGACTGACAGGCCGGCGTAGGAGATTTTCGCGGAGCTGCCAATTAAAGATTTGCCCTGTCACAGGAGCTCGAACATTTAAGGATTCCGCCTTATTTGATTTCAATTCCAATTGCCGGATCAGACTTTCTCGCAAAGTCTCCGCCTCAGCTAACTCCCCACCAATCATGCGTGCCTCGGCGGGAGTCATGGATGTATGCTGGGCCCGTTTGAGTTTATTGACTTCTTCGTTGGACTTATCCAGTTGGCCCTGCAAATTGCGAATTTCCACCATCAGGTCATTGTTGGTCATCACCGCCAGAACGGCGCCCGCATCGACGACCGCGTCCGGATTATCGGGAATCAGAATTTCTTTAAGCACACCGTCTACATCGGCCCATACTTCACTGCGCTTCTCGGGCACCAACACGCCGTTGGCTGCCAACGTGAAGGGATAAGGCACGACCCACAAGGCGGCCATCACCAGCAACAAAACAGCCGCTGCCAGTAGCGTCTTGGGAAGATTTCGAGCCTGAGTCAAGACAGCTGTTTTCCCCAACCATGTCCACACCGGCGCTAAAAACATGCCCGAGTGAGTCAACGAATTCGTTAACGCATCGTTGCTGTGAGTCACCACCGTTTGCACACGATGCTGGAGATCGGTTGTGGCTTTATCCTCGCTTAGTTTTTCCACAATCAAGGCGCCAATCACACGCCCTAGTTGTTCCGTTTCTGTCCCCGCAGAAGCGTCTGCATTTAGATCCCGATGGACTTCTCGAAGTGGTTCAACGATGACCAGTTTGGCGTGCGAAGCGTCTAGATAGTCGTGCAAACAAAATTCGATTTGCGGAGGCAAATTCGTATCATCTCCGGTGTAACAGAGTGGTTCACCCGCCTTGGTAACCAACGTCGCTAACTTGGATAGTTTTTTGATTTGTTCTGCGCGACGTTCGATGGTATCCAAGCCGCTCATGGCTTGTACCTGCATCTTCGCGCCCTGCTTTAGCGCTACGCTAACACGATCACAATCCATCAGCCGACGACCTTCATTGGCGATGGCATAAACCGTATCACGGGTGTTTAAACTGCCATGAATGGCTCGTATAAAGGTTCGCATTCGATTCCACATCGCCTGCTGCGCCCCATACTGCCGCAATTGTTGATTGCGCAAATAATCACTGGCTGCTTTGCACATCTGCACGAGGAATCGCAAATAACCTCGCTGCGTGGTTGGACCGGCGCCCGGTCGTTGGAATATCTCTACGATACCCACCACATTTTTTTCCACCACCAAAGGCCCCATCATCAGCAGATGATCGGTAGGATTGCTGGCGCCTTCGTCGTCAGCAACGCCGCTGTGAGGCGGTATTAATTCAGGCTCACCGGTGGCAACCATTTGTTTCAATAATCGATCGTGGGTAATTTGGGCCGCCTCGTTTTCGACTAACCCCGATTCTGCCAGATTGATTTGATATTCCAGTTTTAAACCGCCCCCTTCTTGCAAACTCCAGACGGCTCCCCCGACGGAAGCCAGAGCACCGGTCGTGCGGCTTAAAAAGCCCTGATAAAATTCTTGGGGCGAGCATTCCGATTGCGATAGAAGAGTTATTTCGTCCACCATCGCCCGGATTTGATCACGGGTTTCTTGTATCAGCTTGCGATCAATGGGCGGACCATCTTGATGGTCTGAGTGCGGTCCCACCGGACGACGACGCTCCCGGGAAGATACCGGGGTGCCTTCGCTGGAACTTGGAAAGGAATCGGTGGACATAGCACACTCGTATCATGAGTTGAGGAACGTTACCGGCTCCGCCGGAAACAGGTGGGCGAGACTTTCCACGAATTCGGGATTTCTGGCAACCTCGAACCCAATAACCAGGCACCACGTGATATCTGTTCGAGGGGCTGCGGTTGGTGAAAGCAGCTGGATTGGATAAGTTAGTAAATAGCAGCAAAGCTTACCCCGCGAAATCGCTAGCGGTTTTGAGCCAGCTCCCTCTCCCTGACAACCGACCCCGGCAAATTTTGAACCACCGAAGAAACTGATCCCATGCGTTTGATAGGCAGTGTCGACAATCAGCAGCAAGCCGAGCGAATTTCGGCGTATCTCATGACGCACGAGATTGGCAATCACGTCGAGCAGGGCGACCCGCGTTGGCAAGTCTGGGTCAAGGATGAAGATGCCCTTGATCGCGCCAAAGTATTGCTGGCCGAATTTCAGGCTAACCCCAATGACGTGAAGTACCACGAAGCCGTTGATTTGGCCCAGAAGATCATGCGGGCCAATGAGAAGAAACTGCAACAAGCCAAAGCCAACCGCGTGCAAATGACCAGCGATCGCTGGACTGCACCGATCCATAAAACGGCACCTTTCACGGTAACACTTGTCGTGATTTGCGTGATTGTGGCTTTGTTCATGACTAATTTGGGGGAGGATAAAGACGGGGTAACCATGCGTTCTTTATCCTTCTGTTCGATCAGCGGTGCTTTGGGTCAAGAAATTGTGCTTGACGCCCCTCCTGCGAATCCTGTGGAGGTGGTTAACGGCCGTTCATGGGACAACCGCTTACGTTTGGCTAGTTTGCAGCGTGGTGAAGTGTGGCGAACGATCACGCCCATCTTTATTCACTTCGGGATCATGCACTTGTTATTCAACATGTACATGTTGGTATATTTTGCTCGCCAAATTGAGTACCGCCATAGCGCGATATGGTTGGCTGCCTTGGTGGTACTCACTGCCGTCCCCTCGAATATGGTGCAATGCTTGACGCCGGAGCAGTGGGATGGTGCCGCGATTGCCAATTACGGCAACCACTGGAGCATTAGCCTGGGAGGTATGTCCGGTGTGATCTATGGGTTATTTGGGTACATCTGGATGAAGAGCACTTTTGATCCCAAAGCGGGTATGTACGTATCGATGTCCACCATCGTGATCCTGTTGGTCTGGTTAGTGCTCTGCATGTCACCGGGCTTTATACAGAATGTTGCTAACTGGGCACATGGAATTGGTTTGGTCACCGGCATGGCGATTGGTTATTTCCCGAAGTTACTTTCGGACTTGGGCCTTAAAAAGTAACGCCGCGCAATAAAAAACGGCTCATCCGTTTGATGTCGGAGAGCCGCTTGAATCCGCTTGCTATTCGGTTACACCGAACGAGTTATGCGATCTTTTCGATTCGCACGCGTGTATACTTTTGTCGGTGCCCGGTACGGCGCTTACTGTTTTTACGCCGACGAAATTTCTGTACGAAGACTTTGTTGCCTTTCGACTGGTCGATCACTTTTGCGGTCACGCTGGCGCCACTCACTTCGGGAGTTCCCAACTTAAAGCCTTCGTCACCCCCAATTGCCAAGACACGATCGAACGTGATCTGATCACCGGGGTTTACTTGTCGCAAGTCAACTTCCAGAGTTTGACCTTCTTCTACTTTATGTTGACGGCCGCCGTCGGCAATGATCGCGTACATGATGGGCTGCTTTTCAGACTTTTTATGGTGCTGTTTGACGAATTCGGAACGGCAGATTCTAGCCGAAGGCCTATTTCCGGTCGAGGGGCAAAATCGCGAGTAAAGGCTGCATATGCCTAAAAAACACGGGTTTTTTGCCTTCTCTGACCCCAG
>JAAEPL010000290.1 GCA_024232675.1 Planctomycetaceae bacterium | reverse complement strand
GGGAACGGAAATCATCGCCTGACAAATCCATTTCTGTTTTGCTGACTTACACCGTTTGCGATGATGCGGAGACCTTTTGCCAAACCATTTCACAGAAATACGAAATCGAAATCCGGGCCGATCGCCGCTTGGGTAGCCGCCCTGGCATTTTCATGCCTAGCATGTTTGCGCGAGTTAGCGATTTGGATCGCGACAAAAATGGCTTGATTGAAGGCAGTGAATTTCCCGCCCAACAGGCGACTCTGTATTTAAGCCACATGGATAACAACCTTGACGGGGTCATTGACCGCAACGAAGTGAAGGCGTTTATGGCCTTATTTAATCATGGACGAGGATTTGATTCACCGCATGACGACGGCAAACATCCCGACGACGGGAAACAATAAATGTCCTAGCGATGCCCGCCGCAAACGTGCCGAAAAAGTGCCGCAAAAGTGCCGCTTCCCCCCAACCCAACTATCGCATGCCGTTATTGCGTTGCATAAAAGGGTTCGTCTGCAGATTAGTCGTCTGGTCCATCGGCCGATCGTATTCCAGCGGCCGTGCCCCCTCAATCGTCGGTCCCAATTGGTCACTCGGGAACGGGTCGTGAACGACGGCGTCAAATCGTTGGCGATAAACGTCACCCGGTGCCTCCAAATTGGATCGGATATTACACCCGCAAACCAAAACGATGGGCAGCATGGAAACGGTAACGTATTGAAAAAAGCGCATGCGCAACGATGTGAATAAATACTCGGAAAGAGGGTGCGACGTTAGATACGTCAGGCGACCAGCACAAGTTCATTGAGGCACTAAATTAGAACGCTAGCTACCCTGTCGCTTTCAAGGGATGCGAATTTCCAGCACCATCGCTTCGTCCACGCAGTCTAACGTCACCGTTTCCAAAGCCGCTGGAATCAACACGGAACTCCCTTTGCTGAGTAGTTCACCCGCAGGCTCCTCCAAGATACGTAACTGACCTTCCACCACCATTAAAAGACAACACCCTCCGTGCAAACGAATTTGCGTAGAAGCGGCTTTCAAGGAGCGTCGTTTAATACTGAACTTTTCACAATGCACGAGTGCTTGCGTATCGGCTTCCCCTGTTTCTCCAATCGTTTGCGGGCTCACCGGTCCGTTTTCGAAGTCGGTCACTTGCAACGCTTCCGCGACATGCAGATCGCGAGAATTGCCCTCGGCATCCACTCGATTCCAGTCGAACAATCGGTATGTCGTATCGCTAGATTGCTGGATCTCGGCTACCAACAACCCCTGCCCGATAGCATGCACTGTCCCCGCTGGTACGAAGACGCAATCTCCTGATTTGGGTTCAAAGGCATGAATCACCTGCTCGGTCGCACCTTGGGTCACAGCCTCAGCCAACTGCTCGCGATCTACTCCTGATTTCAGACCGCAATAAATCTTGCTGCCGGCGGCGGCATCCATCACGTACCAGGCTTCCGTCTTACCGAGGTCGGGAATTTCTTTTTTTGAACCTGCGAGATCATCGGGGTGAACCTGAACGGAGAGTGTTTTGTTGGCATCGAGAAACTTCAGCAGCAACGGGAAGCGACCCCGCAATCGTTCAGGCAACTCTTTCCGATGAATTTGCTGGTAGACCTTGGTCCCCAACAGTTGCTCACCCGAACTGCCAATCAATGCGTGGAGCGTCGTACCGGCCAAATCCCCATTGGCAATGACGCTATTTGCCTCTGGCCGATCAACGATCTCCCAGCTCTCCGCACAGACGCCCTCCCCTATTGATTTCCCCAACTCGGTCGCGAGTCGCCGACCTCCCCACAGGTAGCGTCGGAAAATCGGCTCGAATCGTAGTGGATACATAGTTCGCTTCTTCGGTAAAAGGGCTGCACAGAACCCGCAGAGTATCAAAGGTGCCGTTGGCTTCCAAGTTGAGCTTATGACGGATGGAACGGTCTAACTGCCTGTCGATTAGGTCATTTGAGCCGCATTCAGCTGATTTGAGATAGAAAACCAAGGCTTCCATTGATATGGTATTGAGTTCCCATTGCTAATTCGTTTTCCGACAGTTTGACCAGTTAACTCATGACCCAACGCCCCTCCGACGATCTTTTCGAAGACACACGGATGTCCTTTGGGGACCACATTGAGGAACTCCGCAAAACATTGGTGCGCTGCCTGATCTTTATTGGCATCGGCTGTATTGTGGGTTTTATGACTGCAGAGAACGTTGTGAACTTTCTGCAACAGCCCTTACGGCGTGCCATCAAACAATACAATGACAAAGCCGCGTTGAATCGCTACACCGCTTTGGAGGGATTTTACCCCCCAGAGATATCCAACCGCATTCAGGACGGACTGGCCCCTAATACCGTATGGGTCGACCCTGGCCAATTGGTGACAGCGATTCGATCAATTAGTCCCGGTTCCTTTGAAGAAATCGATTTAACACCCTACCGCTTTCGCCCCAGCGCTATAAAGCCCGGCACGGCTACCGAAACCGTTACGAATGCGATTCTGGAAGGGGCTGATGCGGGGAGCGATGAACGCGTCAAAGCCATCCATGATTTGCTACCCCCTGACGCTCTAAAACAATTGGCCAAACCGGAAGATGAAAGTGCCGCCCATAGCCGGTTGATAAAGATCTTGAACGAACTGCTGGAAGATCCTGCGCTGCATGATGAGGCAGCCTTCAAGAAACAATTCAGCCAACCCTCATGGTCGTTTTCACAACTCTTGAATCCGGCGCGGGAAAACCAAATTGCGCTGATGAAAGTTCAGGCCGATTTGCACCCGAACGACGTTGAACTGAGCCGACGATTAAATCGACTTTTGATAGCCAGCGTATTTCCCAAAGAAATCACCCCGCCCAGCATCGATCTGGCTCGAGTCGAGATCTGGCAAGATATCACCGAAGGCACGCAAGCGCTTTCTCCACATGAAGTTTTCATGGTTTGGATCAAGGCGGCGATTATCGTCGGTTTGACGATCGCAGCACCTTTTGTCTTCTACCAAATCTGGATGTTCGTAGCAGCAGGCCTTTACCCGCATGAACAGAAATACGTTTTCTACTATCTGCCGCTCAGCATTTTACTTTTCGTCTTTGGCGTTTGCCTGGCGTTCTTTTTCGTGTTCGATCCTGTGTTGAAATTCCTCTTTTCCTTTAACGCAAGCATGGGCATTTCGCCGCAATTGCGAATCGGAGAGTGGCTCTCATTTGTCATGTTCTTACCACTTGGGTTTGGCATCGCCTTTCAATTACCGATCGTCATGTTGTTTACTAATCGGGTCGGCTTGGCCTCGATCGAATTTTTCAAGGGCAATTGGCGGTTGGCCGTGATGATCATCAGCGTTCTATCCATGCTGTTAACACCCGCCGATCCAATTAGCATGCTCATGCTGGGTGCGCCACTGACCTGCCTTTATTTCTTTGGAATCGCCTTGTGCAAATGGATGCCCCGACCCGAAACTCCATTTTCCGAGGACGCTGTGGACCCCATTTAGTCCTCTGGCGTTCAACGTAGGAGCGTCAAATCGGATTCGCCGATCGCTTACTGCCCCAACATTATTTTTTCGCTATCTCTGCCTAAGTGCGATTGCGGGTGTCGAGGTATTTCCGTCGGTCGACCGTTCAAGCCTGGCAAATGACTCCGCCATTAATTCTGCTTTTGCCGACGACCTGCGAAGCCGTCATAGGGCTCTGAGCTGCCACTGCGTGCGTTCTCTTTACCCCAGATAACGGCCTTTAGTGCGTGTTTCGTTACGTCTTGCATACTTTGCTTTCCTTTTCGGCTAAGGACGCAGGTATCGCGACAAGTTGGGCCTGCAGAAAAGGTACACCAAGCTCCGCAGTCATATGCCCAGAAGCGACTGGAGGAACAGACAGCCGTTTTGACTGCTTAAGAGAAAGGCACTTCCAAAAAAGCGATCGCTGCGGCTCACGGGAAGTAAGCGGCACAGGAACCCGAGGCGAAAAAACTTTTTTTCACCATTGTGCTTTTGGCAGCAACGAAACACCTCTGTTATGGTGCTGATTCAAGGTGGTACTTCGGCAGCTGTAGGGACGGCACCATCAAGACATTGCGAGACGGCTTGGATTGGGGTGGTACCCAAGGCACGCACTCCGCCTTATTCGACAACCGTCGAGCAAAACCTCACAAACCAATAAATTATGGGGCTTTGGGTTTCCCAGGGACCATGAGATCCAGATGGGATTCGATTCGGCGTTGATAGTCAATCAAGTCCCTTTGGTCTTCCGGAAATCCGAATTGCTGTAACGCTTGGGGATTTTTGGCAAGTGCTCGGCGCACTTGCACTAACAATTTTTTTTGCCGCGGGCTGAGGAAATCCTTAACCTCCCAACGACTCTTTTTCCCACCCAACAAAGCGTTCATTTTAATGGCTTGCAATTCCGTCAAAGGCAAGTGGCCATAGACGGATTTTCGCAAGTAGTACTTCTGCTCAGCTTTTGCGACTTGTTTGGTCTCCAGGTCTTCTTGCCATGTGATAATGTTTTCGACACCTGCTTTTTGCGCTGTCTCTTGTTGCTCATCATTAAAGGTATACACCGCGTCGGTGCATTTCATCTGCCGGGCTTTTGCCAACAGATTGGCATAGGAAATAACTTCCGGATCAAATACGACGTGGACCACCTCACGGGGCCCAGCCCATACTGCGCGAGTTGCAAAAACACCTTCCAAAGAACCCAACTGGGCCTCACCTTCCCAGTATCACAACATGGCAAAGCTCGCTCGTTGCAGGGAATAACGCCACCCTAAAGCCATCGCCCGCAAGTAAGCCGGTGGTTTCCGACCCGCGGCCTCTAGACTGGCGTACATTCGCTCGGCCAAAGGCGCAACTTGCCAAACACTATCTTTGCGCGGAATTAAATCCTTCCCGTCGCCATCCAAGAAACGCACGACAGGATTATTCCAAGCAGGTTCCGAGAAAGATTTCAATAATTCTTCATCCTCTTTTTTGTTATTAAAAATAACCACTGGAATGAATTGATCTTCAATCGCTTCCACCATTAAGGGCAATGACAGCGGACCGCTGCCAAAATCTTGGCAGGTCGCTCAGCCAGGAACTTCTTGAAACAGTACCAAAATGGGTTTGCCGGTCTCTGCCGACGTTTTTTTGGCCGCTTCCAAATCACGCCCCCAATCCACGGCCCCCAATTCAACAGGAGGGTCGGCAGCCGGTGCTGGCAGGGGTACAGCGGCCAGACCAACAAGAAAAGTGACCAAACACCACAACTGCATTTTCACATCTCCCAGACTAGGTAACAAATAGGGCTTTCTATCATACACCTTGGAGAGACCGCCTGCTCTATCACTTCAGCCCATAAACTTCATGCCCTGAAATGGATCGTTGGCAGCATGTAGTGAGTGCCCTGACACCAGCGAAATTTCACGGCGTTTATTATTTCCAACGGAAGCTCGAGCCCGATAAAAAAGTCGAAACCGGCTGATAAAACGCAACTGAGTAAGCTTGCTTATCGCACAAGCGGCGTCCAACGGCGATACGTCGCGCAACGCCACAACCACTCCACTGGTCCCATTCGAAAATGCCGCAACCAAGCGTCTGAAAAAAGTAACTGCAACGCCCAGATGGCAACGATGGTGATCCCAATGGTGGTACGCGTTATCCATAAATCCGGGATGAGATACGCCAAATACATACACAAGACTGTCTGGCCGAGATAATTTGTCAAAGCCATCCGGCCTACCGCCCGAATGCGTCGAACCATTACTCCCTCGGCACGACCGTCCCACCAGACCAGCACGCCCAAATAACCCAAGGTCATGGGCAAGGTAGCCAGCGTGTTGGGGAGATTTCCGACCAACACCGCTTGGGCGTCAAATTCCTGTACGCTAACCCAAACCACGCCGGTCGCACTAAGCAACGCGCCAAGCCCTATGGCGTAAAGACAGCGTTGCAGCGTGCTCCTTTCGATCGACCGAGTCAGGCAGCCGCTGCGGTATAGTCCCATGCCAATCAACATCATGCCGAGCGCTCTGGCGAATACATCAAAGAGCACCTCTAACAAAAAGACTCCGGCTTGCGGGTGCGTCTCATCTCCGCCCCAAATCGCCCGTAAATCGGCATCATTCAATTCCCCACTGAACAACAACGGCACAACGATTGCGAAAGAAAAAACAACAATTCCTGCCGCGATCAACGTTTTGGAGCGGGCATTACGAACCATCAACAAGACGGGTGCGCACAATGCGTAGACACACAGAATATCCCCCACCCAAAGTAGACTGTGAAGCACACCGATAAAAAACAGAAGCAAGTTTCGCCACAAACTCAAACGCACGGGGTGCGCCGTCCGCTCTTCAACTCGTTCCAGAAATAACAGCAGACTGGCACCAAACAACAACGAAAAGAGTCCCATGAATTTTTGATCAGCAAAGACTTCACCGAAGATCGCGAGTGCCCAATCCAACGCGGTGTGAGTACCCTCCGCCGAGATGTCAAAGACAGCGACATTGCCTAAGCCGAAAGAAATACTGTTCATGATCAGTATTCCCATCACAGCGACTCCCCGCACCGTGTCGAGGTGAGTAATGCGATCACTCATGGTGGAACTCGCGGGACGCCGGCAAGAAATACCTCGTGAATACGAGCGGTCGGTCAATGCTGACAATTGGCTGGGCGGACTTCTTACCCTGCATGAGATTGGGGTAACACCACGAGACCTCGTAAATAAATTTTGACCCGCACGACTGCACGATCGCTTCCCCCACCTAACGTTCCAATTTACGTGAGGTAGCATACGATTTATCAGGTCTGAGGCAAGGGCCCGCGCGTTCGAAATGTCGTACGGTCCAGCATGGGAATGGCGAGTTTTTTAGCGCTCGTTATTTTCCCAACTCTCCAATCGGACGGGATGCGTTTTTTAGTTTCCCATCAAACAGCCTGGCCATTTCTTTCAATTCAGCAACCTTTTCGGGATGCTCACTCGCTAAATTTTTGGACTCGGAAATATCATCCTGCAAATTAAACAGCTCCACCAATTCGGGCGTTTGCTTTTCCGGATTCGCTGGCGTCGTGCGCAGCTTCCAATCCCCGGCTCGCACAGCAGAGACACGATTTTCTTTGTAGTAGAAATAAGCCTGGTGCGGTGACGTGGCAGACTCCTCTGTCATCAAAGGCAGTATGTTATGCCCGTCCAGTACGCGATCTTGTGGCAAAGTTGCACCGCATAGCGAGGCAATCGTCGGCGTGAGGTCAATGGTTCCAGCCACGGCATCGGTCTCACTGCCTGCCGGAATATGTCCCGGCCAACGCATGATACAGGGAACTCGCATGCCGCCTTCATAAGTATTGAACTTGAACCCGCGCAAAGGATGAGCCCGGCCACCATGGCCATTTCCCAGCTTCCAAGGACCATTATCCGAGGTGTAGATCACGAGCGTTTGTTTTGCCAACCCCAACCGATCAAGTGCATCCGTCAACTGACCGACACTACCATCGATCTCCTCAATCGTATCTCCGTACAAACCGGCAGCACTTTTACCGCGATATTCCTCCGAGGCAAAAAGCGGAATGTGTGGCATCGTATGCGGCAGGTAAACAAAAAATGGCTGATCTTTATTTTCCTCTATAAAGCGAATGGCCTCTTCGGTGTAGCGACGTGTCAGACTGGCCTGATCAGCAGGATACTCCACTACCTCGTCGTTTCTCATCAATGGCACCAAGCGGTCCTTTTGTTTGCTGACGGGTACCTTTTTGATCTGGTCACGAGTCACACCTTCACGCAATACAATATCGTCAGCCAACTTGGCTGTGGGATCGATTCGCATATCGTTGCTGTAGGGAATTCCAAAATAGTAATCAAAGCCCTGCTTGGTCGGCAGAAACGGTGCCTTGTGTCCCAGATGCCACTTGCCGATGCAAGCCGTGCGGTAGCCAACTTGCTTGAGCATCTCCGCCAGCGTGATCTCCTCTGGGTTTAAGCCTACATGATCTCGAGCGAACAGCACTTCGGTCAGACCCACTCGCGGTGGATAGCAACCGGTCAAGAGAGCCGCCCGGGAAGGTGAGCAAATCGAACAAGCAGAGTAGAAACTGGTAAACTTCCGACCCTCATCTGCCAACTGGTCCAGATGCGGCGTCTTAATGTCAGGAGAACCAAAACAGCCGAGATCCTGATACCCTTGGTCATCCGTAAAGATGAGCAAAATGTTTGGCTGCGCATCTTGGGCCGCTAGGCACGCTCCCCAAATGCTCAAAAAGTATCCGACGGAAATGGGAATCAAGCTCTTTAAGTTCATTTCGATAACTTTCGCTTCTAAATGATGACACGCTTCCGAAATTAATTTGACGGCCCCACATACACCATGGCTGTGGCCAAGGATCAATGGCCGCGAGTTCGGCTTACCTGTGAAACCAATCAGCTGCCCTGATCTGAGCCATCGGTAAACGGCATGCTGGGTTTTGGTCAACAGGTGCACACTTTCAGGCCAGCAGAAAACACCGAAAAAAATATCCTCCTCGTTGACCAGAGATCACTATCGCACACCATCGTCCCGCAACTCCGCTTCGAATTGAAGTTCCGGCTCTCCATCGCCTTCCAACTCGGCAGTTATTCGGTCTATCTCCATTTCCTGGATCATAAAAATCGTCATCAAGTCAGCAGGAAATTTCTTGAGTCCATCGACAGCAGCCAGTTCAATTTGAATCGTTGACTCGTTACGCTCAGTCTTCAGTTCCTTGATTGCTGCTTTGGCCAATTCGATGACGGGTTCCATTTGCTGCAAATCTTCCTTGGTGATATTGGCATCTTTTCTTATTTCGGCTTCCGCCATCATGATCAAGGCTGGAGCTGCTTGCATGCCCACCTGTATCAACTCCTCGACTTGCTTGGCAGCCTTCTCTGTACTGAACTCAATCGTGGCTTTCAGAGTCGGTGTTTCATTACTGTCGAACAGTACTTCCAACCGCCGCATGGCTTCGATGATTTCAACCGGGTCGCCCCCGCTAGGAATGGGCAGGCTGGCCGTCCCCAACATCTGTTCAAAAACAGTTGAGAGCATGGGCACCGACATCAGTTTACTTCCATCCTCGAAGATGCAATGGAACTCTGCTTCGAAATTCACATTGGAAGCGATCTCGGGTCCTTCATTACCTTCCGTCTGATTAACTAGCATCGCTTTCATCATCGGCAGCGTGCCTTCGACCACCATATCTTCGACGGGAAAAAAGTAGGCGTTGTTGGGAATCTGCATGTCCCCGATATGCTCAGAATATTGCCCTACCACTAAATCTTGGCCGTCCAGCGATTGAGGTGCAAAGGTCTCCCACTCGCTATTTCTTTTGTTCTTCGCTGCCAAATAGAATTCTTGATCGATCGTATCCGGATAGCGAATTAATGTAGCGAACGGGATATTAAATGGGGCAGCAGGATCCAGTTTATCGTCTGTAAGAAACATCAAAATCTGTTTGGCGTTCGGGTTGTCCAGTGAACTGGCAGCGTCGCGTGCACGATATTTCTGGAGCACCTCGTTGTTCTCGCCGAGGCCAGCGGTGATCGCCTCGATATTGAAGTTAACGACCATGAACGTCTTGGGACTCAGATGCTGCACCACCTCGTTTTCAGACAATTGGGCGTGGTTAGTGTTAGGAGCTACCCACGTCACTGCCAACATTACCAACAGAGCAATTTGTTTCTTTGAAGCAAACATGTAACGCCTCCGGTTAGGGGGATGAGGGAATACGCGGCAAACGGAGTTGGGTCCTAGACGCTTCAGCGAACGTCACCGACTTTTCGTGTGCATTCCAAGATGGGAACAATTCCTTATCGAGGATCTTATATCCTAACAGCAGACGGTCTTGGTTTCGACGCAACGCGTGGCACTAATTCCAACCAAAACTCGAGCGGGATTGGAGGTCGCTTTTTGCTTTTTGATAGGCAGTGGGTTTACGCTTAGCGTTGAAACACCCACAAAGCGGCATACATGGACGACAGGAGAGCACCGACGGGGGGATTCCGAGGGTGACAGCCTGTCAAAAACAGATAAAAAACTCAGCGAACGCTCACGCCCGCCGAGGAAGTGTTTAGGACCCAAGACTTCTTTAAGTGCTGGTGTCGGAGTTACTCGGCGGGAGTTCACGGATAGGAGTGATCCCCCGAATATGCCCCCGAGGAAGTAACCCGGACACATCGATCGGACGATTCAACTGATGCGTCGCTGTGTTACCTGCCACATCCCTCACATCAAGTTTCAAGTAAATTTGATCGGGAACATTGGCCGCGGGCTTCCAAGCATACTGTCCCTCGTTACGAATCCCATCCTCGATCGTGGTCCAAGGTGCTTGTCCCGTGGGGCTCCAAGATAACTTGATGGGCCGCATTCTTAAATTGGCATCTGTGGCATTCCACTGCACCAGTAAATTTCCGGCATCTTGACCGCGACCATAGGGCACAGCCTTAATTTTAACGGTCGGCATGGTGGTATCCACATTCACCCACATGTCCGCCGGATCCCCGTTTCTTGGCTGCCTGGCTCGCAGACCATCATTGCCAATCACGAGAATGCGAAATCCAAATACGCCCTCACGATCAACCACAGCATCGACGGGACTGCGCAGGTCTTCGTCAACTGCCATGCGTCGCCAACTGCCACCTCCATCGGGGGTCATCCACAACTCCACCGATTTAGCTCCAGCAGGGCCCACCGCATCGATATCATATTCCAATTGAAACCGTTTCGAATTGGAAGGATGCGCCGAACGCCGAATGCTTTCCATCTTGGGCCCTGCCACCATGACCGATGCCACGGTGGGATTCGGTTGTTTTTTCAAACCGGTCGTCGATGAAATCCATTGGGCATTGGTCGGAGTATTTTGAGTTTGCTGAGCCGTCTGAACCGGCATATCGGTCGTCGGTGCAAGTGGATCCTGAACGACAGTGTTGCTGGTCTGTTGGACAGGTTGCGGTGACACGCTTCGCAGCGGTTGATGCGCGGGAATCGGATCGGGAACGGCCGCCATCTGCCGCGGCTTGCTCACCGCTGGAGCGGGGTTGGTCACGGGCAGATTATTCGGTTGGCTCGGCGTCTTCCAAGAATCGGTCGCCGCTTTACTGACTTGATTATGGCTGACGTTGTTGGTTTGACTTTTCCATTGCGTAGCGCCCGCTGCAGGCCTTGTGGTATCCAGCGCGTTACTTGCAAATCGGTTCGTTCGCGAACGCGGTGGTTGAGGGGTCACCTCACTCATGGAGCTTGCGGAAAAGTTGGCTGGGACTCTTGACTGGGGTGTCATTGGCCCCTGATTCTGCTGAGGCGTGGCGGACCCAGCGGGCTGAATAGGGGGTTGTGGTTGCGGCGGCTCGGCAGCTGGTTTCTGCACTTTGTCGGACAATGCAAAAGGTACTCGGGACCTTAAATAATTCGTCGAAAGGACCGGCGATCCGTCCGTATTTCGTGTCGCGACTTGAGCGGGCGTCCGCAACGGATTGGCAATGACTCCGCCTGGCGCGCCGGCAACGACCGGCACTTCAATCGAACGGTCTACCGATACTTGATTCCCGGCGAGATCTTTAATAATGGCCCGCACTTGAAGGTTTCTAACCGCGATCTGAGGCCACCAAGCTAACTCGTCTCGATAGCTTGTGGTCACGTCAGTGCGACAAGTTTGTGCAGGGACCTTAAACCAGGGTTCATTGTCCGCGGCGTTTTGATTGCGGTACTGAATCACCATGGAACAAGGATCAATGTTCTGATCACTGGCCGTCCAAATGCCAACGATACGCCCGGCGGCATCGGGCCGCACTTGAAACGTCAGCTTGGGTCGTACCGTGTCGACAGCAATCCGCAACTCGGGTTTCAATGCTTGCGGAGTTGGGTCCCGTTGCCCGTTGCGATCTATCGTCTGAATGGCAAACCAAAATTCTTGGTCCGCTCGACAGCTAAACGGAAACGATTTCGCGGAAGGAGCGCGGCGTGAGTGTTCTTGCCAGGTCTTCCCGCGATCGGTCGACATTTGCAAAACGACTTCCACAACATCTTTTTGGTTGGTCCCAATCGTGAATGGGATTTCAAAAGATTTTTGGCTTGTTGCTAACAGCTTGGGCGGTTGCCCATCAGCGACGGCGAAAGCCGAAGCAATCGAGACGTCTGCCCAGGGACAGGTAGCAAGCAATAGGGCAAGGCCCGCGGAAGCGAACCATGCGGGGAGGCGCACAGAGTTCATATCGTTCCTCGTGACGGTTGTCAGGTTTCAAATTGTAGAGTTTCATTCAGGGCGGTGCCCAAAATGATCCGTGGGGGATCACTTCCGTCATCGACTTACAAAACTTTAATGTGACAGCATTTCCAAAAAACATTGCGTTATGCAGGAGATAGTCGGGAAGACGAAAATGAGCTAAAGAATGTTCGTTCGTGTCGTAACGAAAGCCCCTCGCCATAACCGGTACAAATTTTGTATAGAATTGTGTTTTGGCACTACGATCGTTGGGAACCACTCATTCCTTTGGCTCCGCAGGCATGCCCAAATCGGCAAAAATTGCCAGCAGTCATTTTCTGCGACCTGCACGTCACTGTCCCGTCGACGCTCACAAAACTTATTCCAAGAAGAATTCTTGAACCCACTGATGTGCCCTTGCGTATCACTGGGCAGATCAGGCACTGTCGCCGCGGCCGAGTTGTGGAACCCAACCTGCCGGGAGATCGTCTGTTTTTCTCATGGATTCGAGGCATCTAGGGCCATTTGACGGTCCCTTCAGGTGAAAACGGAGTGACCGACCACACGCGGGAACTCTGATCTGGCCAAACACGGCGTCAGCGTGCTTTGTCGCCACTTTGTTGGAGGAACTCCATGCATTGGACCACCTCGAGTCGGTATACTGGAAATGCGGTTATTAAACGATTGCTTTCCTTTTTACACCCGAATCAATTGGGCAAATCTGACGCATGGATATTTCTCTTGTGATAACTTCCGTTGTAATAGTTTGCTTGATTGTCTTGGCAATTACTCTGGCGATCCGGGCGCGACGCTTGGCCGTTCAGGACCAAATGCCTCTGGACAACCAGATTTCCAAATTCCAACAGATGTTTGAGGCGGGAGAAATCAGCGAAGCCGAATTTCGTAAAATGAAAAAGATCATCGCTGCCAAAGCCGTCCAGCAAGCAAAGCGCGACTGAATAATCGTTACAAAGCTCCAAGTTCAGGATTATCACTTGAAGCTATTTGATGAAGTTGCCTGCGTTTGAAAGATTTGCAAGATTTGGGTGGAACGTAAGTCAAGCAGGTCGACTTTGTCGATCAGCGGATTCAGTCAAGCTCATCCAGTAAATCCGACAGACAATTCGGTGGTGGATTTTCCACCTCAAAAGGCAGAATAAATGTAGGTACACTCGAAGACTGCGGGCAGGGATGCACACGACCGGAACATGGTTCCTCGTAACTGGTCGTTTTCGAGATCACCACAATCAATCCCAACGTTGATTATAAAGGAATGAAATTACATGCCCGCGGGGAACGATAACAACACGAGTCGCCGAAGCGCGACGAAAAAGAACGCCTTCTGTTCCTTTTGCCGAAAAAGCTATCGCGATGTCGGCCCATTGGTAGAAGGTCCTGGCGATGTTTACATTTGCGGTGAATGCATTGAACTTTGCCAATCTATCCTAGATCAGGAGCAACGTCGGCGCGGTCCGACCAAGCAACTGTTCTCAAAAATCCCGACGCCACGCGATCTCGTAGAGCGGATGGATGAATACGTGATCGGACAGGGCTGGGCCAAAAAGGTGCTTTCTGTTGCCGTCCACAATCACTACAAACGATTGACACTCGGTTGGGAAAACCCCGAAGTAGAAATCGACAAATCCAACATCTTGTTGGTGGGGCCCACCGGTTCCGGAAAAACATTGCTGGCCCGCACTCTGGCCCGCGTCTTGAATGTGCCATTCGCGATCGGTGATGCGACGACGCTAACCGAAGCAGGCTATGTGGGTGAGGACGTCGAAAACTTACTCTTGAAATTGTTGCACTCTGCTGATTTCGATATCGAAGCGGCTCAACGGGGTGTGATCTACATTGACGAGATCGACAAAATCGGCAAGACGTCAAACAACGTTTCGATCACTCGCGATGTATCGGGAGAAGGGGTTCAACAAGCCCTGCTGAAAATGTTGGAAGGAACCGTTGCGAACGTGCCACCACAGGGCGGTCGCAAACATCCTGAGCAACAGTACATCCAGATCGACACCTCCAACATTCTGTTCATCTGCGGCGGTACTTTCGTCGGCATCGATGACATTATCCGCAAACGCTTAGGTCGCAAGACGATTGGTTTCGGGCAAGATGCTGGAATCCGCGAAGATCGGGACTTGAGCCAGTTGTTGCCGGAAGTGACCAGCGATGACATCTTGGAGTTTGGGCTCATTCCGGAACTTGTCGGACGCCTGCCAATCACGTCGTCCCTGGTTCCGTTGCACCAAGAAGGTTTGGTCAAAGTCTTGACCGAACCCAAGAACGCTCTGGTTCGCCAGTATCAAAGCTTGTTCGATATGGAAGGTTGCGAACTGATCTTCACTGACGATGCACTGAACTCGATCGCTTCCCAAGCTATCAGCAAGGGCACCGGAGCACGTGGACTTCGCTCGATATTGGAAAACGTGATGCTCGACATCATGTACGACTTGCCCGATCAACCCAAAGGCAGCAAAGTCGTGATTACAGAGGAGATAGTCAACGGCGACCGCAAACTTTTTGAGATACCTGAAAGTAAGAGCGCCTGATCCTCGCGAACCTCGGAGATAGTCGAGGTTCCAGCGAAACGATACCGCAAAAGCCCGTCGGCAACCCGCAAGCCGACGGGCTTGCTGCGTTTAAATGGGATGGGGATCGCGATTCCAAATGCCAAAGCCGTCAAAAAGCGGAGCCTGTTGCTGCCTCGGAGTTGCCAAAAGCGGTGATTAAAGCGATAAACCGATATTGCCAACGGCCGATGGATAACATGCCGGACGCAGCATTTTACCGGATGGGAGTCCCAATGTTTTTAGTTCGTCCTTGGTTGCTCGGTCTCGCACTCTTGTTACTGAGCGTACCGACACTGACAGCTCAACAAAAAAACTCAACGAAGAAGATACGCATTGAGCCCAGTCAATTTTCTGGCCAATGCGGTTCCCAAGTGCTGTGGAGGGACGATGTCGCTAGTGCCGTTAAAGAATCCGCCAGCAGTGGCAAGCCAGTCTTCTGGTACGTACCCACCATTGCCGGCAGTTTCATGGATCGGAAACCCGTCATTGATCAATACATGATGGCCGGTCCCTTTGCCTGGCCCGCCATTGCCGAAATGCTGAACCAGCATTTCATCCCTGTGAAGTCACCTGCCAGCGGCGATTTAAAGAAACGCTTTCCGGAAATAAAAACGTATGCCTTTGTGGAACCGGGTTTCTTGATCTTGAATCCGGACGGATCGGTGAAGGACAAGATCGATCAGCTCACCACCCTCGACCCCTATTGGTTGATGCGATTGATTGCGGGATGGGCAGGCGTCCCCGCGACGCCGTTGTGGAGTCCTGAACTGACGGAACTCGCCGACCAATTTCGTCAGGGAAAACCCTTGTCAGAGCAGCAAGTTGCGATCCCACAGAACCGTCAGGCTGAACTGGCTTTACTGCTTGGCATGTCGCTTTTCCGTGAGGGAAAACATGACCAAGCCCGCACCACTTGGGCCTCTGCCAAGGCCAGCCAACCAGATCACCCACTGGCCTGGAAGGCAGCCGCGGAGGCCGAAAACTGGGGTCCCTTTATACGAGGCTTCGAGATCCATCAAAAACTGCCTGAAAAGGCCTACCGAGCCGGTCTCGATTCACGGGGCAGTGCCGCCCCCGCCAACACCTGGACCGAACCGCAACTTTGGCAACAGTCGACCGCTTACCTTCTGGGGATGCAAAACGAAAATGGTGGCTGGCTTGATTCGGACTACGATTTCGGTGGCACGGACAGCCTGCCGAATGTCCACATGGCCGTGACCGCACTGTGTGGACAGGCTTTATGGGAATCCCTTTCGCGGTGTCCTGACATGAAACAGGAAATCCGCGGCGCCGTGATACGTGCCGCCAATTTCTGCAGTGACCGCAAACACCTTAACCTCGACGACCGTGATGAAATTCTTTGGGCACAAGCTTACCGGATCCGTTTTCTGGCCAAATTAGTCGCCAGTGATCCTGAATTTAGACGAACCTATCAAACCGCGTTGCAGACTGCAGTCGCGGACTTGGAATCCATCCAGACCCGACGCGGGGCCTGGTATCACGAATATGCCAATTCGTTTGTCACCGCCACCGCGTTATCTGCATTGAAAGTTGCGGCCAATGCAGGAGCTTCTGTAGATCAGGCGAAGATTCAAAAAGGTCGCGCGGCTCTCGCCAATGACCGCTTTGCCAGTGGGGCCTTTCCCTACTTTTCTCGCGAAAAAAACCGCAGCTCTAACGCCGATTCGGGCGAGAAAAAAATCCCCGAGAGCTCCGGCCGCATGCCCCTTTGTGAATTAGGCTTGTGGTTATGGGGAGGATCGACCGACGAGCGTTTGCAGTTTGCACTGCAATCGGCATTTGAAAATCATCCTTATCTGGCAGCCGGTTACAAATACGACAACCACACCTCCACCATGGCATACGGTGGCTTCTTCTTTTGGTACGACATGCGAAGCCGTGCCGAGGCTTTGAGTTACTTAAAAGACGAAGCCCAACAAGCCGCCTGGGTCCAGCAGCATCGCCGATTAGTCTTGGCGCTTCCAGAACTGGACGGATGTTTTGTCGACTCACACGAATTGGGACGCTGCTATGGAACGGCCATGGCATTGTTAACCTTGGCTTTGCTGGATCAAACCGACCCCTAATCCCGGCCGGATGCGAACGACGCGTTTCACTGCCCAGACAAAGCGGCGTTCCATTCCCAGCAGCTTCGACTAAATAGAAACGCCGCGTTTCCAGGGAATGAAATCATTCTGACCAAGCTGCTCGGCTTTACAGTGATATTCTCCGCTTGCCGTTTTGATGACCAATTCCCAAATCGCGCGGCCCACTTCTTCAATCGTCTGCTGCCCAGAGATGATCGAACCTGCGTCCCAATCAATAATATCTGGCATCCGCTGAGGTAATTCGGAGTTCGAGGAGATTTTCAAAACCGGAGAAATGGGGTTACCGGTGGGTGTCCCCAAACCAGTGGAGAACAATTGAATCGTGGCTCCCGACCCAGCCATTGCTGTTGTCGATTCCACATCGCCCCCGGGTGTACACAACAGATTTAACCCCGGATGCACCACTGGTTCGGGATAATCCAACACGTCAACAATAGGAGACGTGCCGCCTTTTCGTGCGGCGCCGGCTGATTTCATCGCGTCGGTAATTAATCCATCGGCAACATTACCGGGCGAGGGATTTTGGTCGAACCCACCGCCATCTTGCTGCGCTCGCGACTCGTAATCTCTCATGATCTGCAAGAACCGCTCAGACACGACCGCATCCTTCGAACGCGAAACCAAATCGTTTTCACATCCTGACAATTCCGGAAACTCAGAAAGAATGACACTGCCACCCTGCCCTACCAGCAAATCACTACAGTATCCGATCGCAGGGTTGGCACTGATTCCAGAAAAACCATCTGAGCCACCGCATTCCACTCCCAAGTTCAAATGACTCAAAGGAGCCGCTTGCCGACGCTGCTGGTCGGCCTCAGCCACGCCTGCAAAAGTAAATCGCAAAGCCTTCTCCAATAACGTACTTTCACTGCCCTCCTGCTGCTGCTCAAGAATGTAGAGCGGTTTTTGGAAATGGGCGTTCCGCTGGTGAAGCTCTGCCTCTAAGGTCGCGATCTGGCTCTTCTGACACCCTAAACTCAACACCGTGGCCCCGGCCACATTAGGATGATTGATATATCCCGCCAGCAAACCGCACAACGTGCGAGCGTCTTCATAAAGTCCCCCACAACCGCCGTCGTGTGTCAGGAACTTGATCCCATCAACATGAGGGAATAGTGGCTTGGCATCATTCACGTAGGGATCTACATGGAACGCCGTTTCTCGAATTAACTCGGGAGCCGTACCCTCAGCGTGCAATTCCACCAAGCGACGAGTCATGTTGGAAAACCGATTTCGCGATCCATAACCCAACTGATCCCAGAGTGCTTCCCGTAACACATCCACGTTGCGGTTTTGGCAGAAGACCAGAGGTACAACGATCCAGAAGTTGCGCGTTCCAAATCGCCCATCGGGCCTCGCATACCCTTGAAATCGGGCCTCCCGCCAACGCTCAAACTCGGGAGCTTCCCAGCTCTTCTGCTGGTTAGCCGCTGCGATGTCAGCCACCGCATGTTTCAAATTGGTCGTGTCTAACCGCTCCCCAGCCGTCAGATCTCTCAAAGCTTGGCCGACCACCAGCCCATACATTTTCAGATAATCCCCCGCCCGACAGGGCCAACGGGTGAATTTGTGCTTGGCTTTCACCTGATTTGCCAGCTGTATTTGGGATCCATCCACCTCAATCTGGGAGCCAGCCGGTAAATCGGTCAGGGCCACGACCATATGGTCTTCCGGATGAACAATCAGGGTTTTACGCATTCTGGCTCCTGTTTTCGCTGTTTTTCACGGTATTGGGCCTCGCTTCGCCTAAATCTTTTTCATTTAGGATTTGGCGGGATGACCAGATTAAAGGCATGCTACCGCCTCCGAAACGCCGACCGAAGTAACATGTGGTGGGAAAATTAAGTAGATCTTGACCACAGAAACGCCGATCCGAAAATGTACTTGTTTTACGGGGACGAATGGGTAAGAATGTGCCCTAATCGGAAAAAGCATAGCGAAGAAGTAGTAGAGATTCTTTACGGGCCGGAGACGCTGTTGTTGCGTCGACCATCACCCGTTCCCCGAGGTTCCTATGCGGCCACCTGTTATTTGATGTAAATGTATTTGTATTTTTGATGTTGTTTTTTTTTAGGAGCCGGATCCGAATCGTTTTAGCGGCAGGATGCAGAACAAGGCCGCAACCGGATAATTGTTGCAGATGACTATTACAAAAGAAAAGAAAAGCGAAGTTGTTGGAGAATTCAAGCAGGGCGATGACGACACTGGTTCGCCCGAAGTCCAAATCGCTATTTTGACAACTCGCATCAATGCGTTGACGGAACACATGCGAGTTCACAAGAAGGATTACTCCACACGCCGCGGTTTACTGGCAATGGTGTCAAGACGTCGGCGGTTATTGGATTACGTACGCCAAAAAGATCCCCAACGATATCTCGATATCATTGGTCGACTTGGCATCCGTAAATAGTTTCGTCTTGGAAACACGGCGATTTTCCAGCGCAGCTGCGCCAATTCATTGCATGTCCCCGTGAAATTATTTCACGGGGCCGGTCTTTAGTAGTATCGGCGGCAATCTTTTTCTAGGTTGATCCCTGTTATCCACAACGCTTCACGTTGTGATGTTGCGACTCCCAGACATGCTTTGGGAGCGTTGTGCTTGGGCAAAGCATCCATCGGCTCAAGCACCCACTTTGTGTCATATAAATAATGAATGTTTGAATAAAGGTTGTAAAAGTGAAATTAAAAGTTGAACGAAAAATTGGCGACAAGACATTGTCATTTGAAACAGGCCATTTGGCCAAACAAGCCGCTTGTGCCGTGATTGTCGGACTCGGCGACACAACGGTCATGAATGCGGTCACCACAGGATCCCCACGAGAGGGAATCGACTTCTTCCCACTCACCTGTGATTATCGTGAGCGAACCGCTGCCGCTGGTAAATTCCCCGGTGGTTTCATCAAGCGAGAAGGTCGTCCGACCACGAAGGAAATTCTCACTTCACGTTTGTGTGATCGTCCCATCCGCCCCATGTTTGCCGATGGATTTAAGGACGAAGTTCAATGCCAGGCGATTGTCTTGTCCAGCGATAAGCAAAACGACGGTGACGTCTTGGCCATGAATGGTGTGGCAGCTGCTGTTTACGCTTCGCCCATGCCATTCCCAGAGCCGGTTGCTTCGGTTCGCGTAGGTCGCGTCGATGGAGAATTGGTCGCGTTCCCAACCCACGACGAGTTGGAAGAGAGTGATCTCGACATGATTCTTTCGGGAACTCCGAAAGCCGTCACGATGATCGAAGGGTTTTCCCGAGAAATGCCCGAAGCCGAAATGCTGGACGCCATCGATTTCGCCCATGGCATCGTCCAACAGGTTTGCGAGATGATGGAAGAGCTGAAAAGCAAAGCCGGTATCGAACAAATGGATTGGCAAGCACCAGAAGACGATGGGTTGCTGGGTCAGCTGAAAGATCAGTACTACGGTCAATTGAAAGCCGCCCTGACGTCTGACGGAAACAAGCACGAACGTGCCGCCGCAGGCAGCGAATTGCGTAGCAACGCCATGGCAGCCATGATTCCTGACCCCGGTGCCGAGGGAGCCATTTCCACCTCCCGATTCAAGGGCGCTTGGCACGATCTCGAAGAAGTTTGCATTCGCGAAATGTTGCTAGATGGTCAACGTGCCGATGGTCGTGGACCGGCAGAATTACGAGACATTCAATGCGAAGTCAACTTGATCCCACGCGTTCATGGTTCCGCCATGTTCCAACGGGGTGAAACTCAGGCTTTGATCACCATTACGCTGGGTACCGGCCGTGACGAACAACGCGTCGATGGCTTGATGGATGAGTACTCCAAGAAATTCATGTTGGATTACAACTTCCCAGCTTTCTCAGTCGGCGAATGCCGCCCCAACCGCGGACCTGGTCGACGAGAAATTGGCCATGGTGCCTTGGCCGAACGAAGTGTCAAACCCGTTCTCCCCACAGCTGAGAACTTCCCTTACACCATCCGTGTCATTTCTGACATCACGGAATCTAACGGTTCTTCATCCATGGCATCCGTTTGCGGTGCTACCCTCGGTTTGATGGCAGCGGGTGTAAAAATCACCAATCCAGTAGCTGGTATTTCTGTGGGGATGGTCAAAGAGGGCGACAAGCACGTTCTGTTGACTGACATCCTCGGCAGCGAAGATCACTTTGGCGATATGGACTTCAAGATTGCCGGAACGCAAAACGGCATCACCGGGATCCAACTCGACCTCAAACTTCGCGGCATCGAAATGGCCATTGTGAAAGAAACGTTGGCTCAGTCTCGCGAAGCTCGTATCAACATCCTTCGCAAGATGCTAACCGTTATCTCCAAACCTCAAGAGGATATCTCGGAACACGCACCGCGTTTACTGCGTACCCAGATCGACCCCGAAAAAATTGGCATGCTCATCGGACCTGGAGGCAAGAACATTCGTGCCATCCAAGAATCCACTGAAACCGTCATTGAAGTGGACGACGAAGGCTGGGTCACAGTCGCCGCAACGGACGGCGAAATGGCTGCCGACGCACTGGCACAGATCGAAGCCTGCACCGCAACCGTGCAAATCGGCAAGATCTACAACGGTACCGTCAGCAGCATCAAGGATTTCGGAGCCTTTGTTGAAATCCTCCCCGGCCGCGACGGACTTTGCCACATTAGTGAATTGTCCAACGGATACATCAGCGACGTCGGTGACGTTTGCCAAATCGGCGACGAAATGCAGGTCATGGTCATCGAAGTGGATGGTCAAGACCGTGTCAAACTCAGCCGTAAACGTGCCATCGAAGAACTCGGTCTGGAAGATGAGTTCGACGTAGAAGATGGTGACGGAGAATTCGACGACGATGGCGACTTCGATCGTGACGATCGCGGAGACCGAGATCGTGGTGGCGACCGTGGAGATCGCGAACGACCCCAACGCCGCGGTGGCGGCGGAGGTGGTGGTGGCGGCGGACGCGGTCGTGGTGGTCGCGGTGGCGGTGGCGGCGGCGGTGGTCGCGGTCGTGGCGGCAGCGGCGGCGGCGGCAATCGTGGTGGCGGTGGCGGTGGTCGCCGTTACGAACGCCGGTAGCAGACATTTTGCGGAACCAGCCTCTCCCCCTCAAATCGGGAGAGGCTGACCTGCGAATTGGTCAAGCACTGACACGGGCTGTCAGGGGATTCCAGAACCCGCAAAGCGGGCACCTTCTTGCGACAAGAAAAAGCTGTCGGCATCCTACATTACAGCTCCCGAAACTGAGTTCCCGAAACTGAGTTGCTAATGAATGCCTCCCCAACTCCCGATAGTCAGCCGAATGATGCGTGGGCTGAAATAACGGACCTTGCCGGGTCCTTAGCCCACGAGATTCGTAATCCATTATCCGTCATTCGATTGAATGTCGAATTACTGGAAGAGGATCTAGAAGAGGTCAAGTCGGCCGAATCACGGCGTGCTCTAAATAAGATCCGTGTTGTCAAAAGTCAGTGCACGCGACTGGAACATCTACTAGACGATTTCCTGCAGTTCGCCCGGTTGAACAAACTGGTGCTTTCTGCGGGTGATTTGAACAAGCAAGTAGAACAGGTTTTGGATTTCTATTCGGCGGAAGCAAAACAGCAAGAAGTCGAAATTGTCCGTTACCTGGATGCCGACTTGCCGCACATCATGATGGACTCTCGGACTCTGCAAGCCGCGCTAGTGAACTTGATCAAAAACGCGATCGAAGCGATGCCTCATGGAGGTCGGCTCGAAGTACGTAGTCGTCCAACTTTGAAGGGAGTCGCACTCGATTTGATCGATACGGGAAGCGGCATGGACGAACGCACCCTGTTGAACATGTTCGAGAACTTTTTTTCCAGCAAACGGAATGGCACCGGACTCGGCTTACCCACTGCCAAAAAGATCATTGAGGCTCACGGGGGCTTAATTGATGTGCAGAGTGCGGTCGACCGTGGCACTCAGTTCACCTTGCATTTCCCCACACCTCGTCGAATTTGACGCATCGATTCTTGCTCCTTTTTAATCGCCTGCCGTGAAGCTCATCCGCCAAATAGATCAGATTGACGAGAACCTCGCTCGATGCGCCTTAACGATCGGCAATTTCGATGGTGTACACCGAGGCCATGCCAGTATCATTCAGCACCTGAAAGCATGGGCTCAGCAAGTTGGCGGGCCGGCCGTCGTGCTAACTTTCGACCCGCATCCGGTTCGTCTACTACGCCCCGAACTCGCCCCTCCTCCGTTAACATGGACCGAACGCAAGGCCCAGCTTTTGGCTGAATTGGACGTGGACTACATGATTGCCTGGCCCACGGACCGGGCTTTGCTGGGTTTGAGTTATCGCGAGTTTTTTCAACGCGTCATTGTCGAACAACTTCGCGCGGCAGCGGTGGTTGAAGGACCCAACTTCTATTTTGGCCGAGGTCGCGAAGGCGACGTGCAACGCTTGCAGGAACTGTGCGACGACTCCGCTCTCAATTGCGAGATTGTAGAACCCGGTATATCCGGAGACGCCTTAATTTCCAGTACGCGAATCCGTGAATGCATTCGCGGCGGGGATGTGAAAGAGGCTCGCCAAATGTTAACGCAACCGTATCGCATTCGCGGCATGGTCGTTCATGGTGCCTCGCGCGGCACTCAAATCGGTTTCCCAACAGCCAATCTGGACGCCATTGATACGCTAGTACCCGCCATGGGTGTTTACGCCGGCGTGGCAACGGTGGCAGATCAAAAGGTAGCGGCCGCGGTTCATATCGGCCCGTCGCCGACTTTTGGAGTGGAACGCCTTACGGTCGAGGTGCACCTGATTGATTTTGATGAGTCTATTTACGGTCAAGTGATTGGTGTGGATTTCCTCGAACAGCTGCGTGGCGTCCAAGACTTTACTTCACCAGCAGCCCTCCAAGATCAATTGGCTAAAGATGTAGAAGCAGCCCGAGACATTGGTCAACCATTCCTGACCGACCTCAATTCCTCTAACTCCTAAAATTAGCACCATGAGTATTGACTGGCACGCCTTGAAGTCTGTTTTGGACAACGCTAACAAAGTGGTCCTCACCAGCCATATTCGCCCCGATTGCGATGCCCTGGGTAGTGAATTGGGGATGGCCGGTTTGCTGGAACAAATGGGAAAACACGTGCGCATCGTGAACGGCGAAGAGACGCCGTCCAATCTGGCATTCATCGATCCAGAAAATCGCATCATGTGTATTGGGCAAGATATCCAACCCGATGAATTGATGGACGCCGATCTTTGGATGATTTTGGACACCAGCGCCTGGGCTCAACTGGGGCCCATGGGCGATGTGATTCGTAATTTTACTGGTAAAAAAATCATTTTCGATCACCACGTCGGCGAGGATGACTTGGACGCGACTCCCTTCAAGGAAACCACAGCAGAAGCGACCGGACGTTTGGTCGTGGATGCCACCGAGGCCTTCGGTATGCAACTCACGCCCGAGATGGCCACGCCTCTGTTTGCTGCGATCGCCACGGATACGGGATGGTTCCGATTCCCCTCGGTGCGTTTCGTGACCTACGACGTAGCAGCCAAGTTAATCGAAGCTGGCGCGTCGCCCGCCGGTATCTACGCGGATCTTTACGAGCGAGAAACGGTCGGTCGCTTACGCTTGAGAGGCCTGGTGTTAAACCGTATTCGCACCGAACTCGATGGCCGATTTGCGCATACCTACATTTTGAAGGAAGACTTCACGGAGACGGGAGCCTTACCAACGGACACCGAAGACCTGGTCAACCATTGTCTGGAAATTCAAGGTACGAAATTCGCCGTGATCATGATTGAACAGCCGACCGGAGGCTTCAAGATCAGCTTCCGCAGTCGCTGTGATGTGCAATGCAATTTGGTCGCGGGCGAATTCGGTGGCGGTGGCCATAAAGCAGCTGCCGGCGCATTTCTCAAGGGACCATTCTCAGATGTCAGTCCTTTGGTGTTAAACCACGTGCGTTCCGAACTCGCTCAATGACCGCCTCCCATCCCGATTAACCAGTAGGCTTTAACGGGCATCCTTGCCGAAAAACAGGTTCCTGCTGAATGCACGTTGCCATTCTCAGCTGCAATCCAAATGACCGGCCCTGAGCGAATTTCATGGTTTCGGAAAACGCCCTGTGACGATATCCATTGATGTTACAGCTACCCGGTTTGCCGACCGCCAAATTGAATTGACAACCGCTCCGCAACCTTCATGCATCCCACGTCCACACACTCCACATTCGTGCGTTCGAACGTGATTGACCAAACTTCACGAGACGAAGTACGTGCAGGTTACGCTCGCCGAATTGCGCAATTACGGGCAGAAAAACAAGGCCTTTCCAATCGACCGAAACCATGCAATAGCGATGTCGTCTTTTCGCGGTGTTTCATGATGACCCTCGTCTTTGGACAGCTCCTGTTTTGGAGCGGTATTGCCGCTGGACAAGTCACCGCATGGGTATCGGGAGCTATGCTCTCCCTGTTTGCCGTTGCCACGCTGCTCCTGACATCTCGACATCCCGAAACCGACAAAGCAGTTAGCCTGGTCGCCTCTCCGAAAATTCAGGAAGCTCATTCAAACCAAGCTCCGCAGCCAACTCAATCGCCTATTCGGGTAAGTGCTTGAGACGAATGATTCCTGCGAAATTATCCGTCGACCTTTGATCTCAAGTCTTATAAAATGAGGTCTTTTCATATATCCGCTCCAGCATTTATAGCTTTGCCATGGATCATCAGGCCAATGGTACGATCGAAACCGTTCGTACCATTTTCATCAGCGACCAGCATCTGGGCTTTCGTTTTTCTCGAGCTGAAGCGTGTTTAAATTTTCTCAAAGGCTATCGCGCGGAACGACTGTATTTAGTCGGTGATTTCCTGGATGGTTGGCGGCTGAAAAATCACTGGCATTGGCCCGAGGTTTACAATGAACTGGTTGACCATATCCTAGGCATGATTCGTTCCGGCACTCAGGTTTTCTATACGCCCGGAAATCATGATGACTTCCTACGACAACCCCACCCTGCGGTTGATGGCGTCGAAGTGGCAGATGAGTTTGAACACGACTTGCTCGACGGGAGTCGTCTATTGATCACTCACGGGGATCTTTTCGACTCCGTAGAAAAAAAATACCACCGTTTGTCCCGATTCGGTTCTTCGGTTTACGACGGGATAACTCGCGTCAATTTTTTCACCAATAAATTGATAGCCACGGTCGGTCTGAATGAAGTTAATTATTGCTTTGCTGCCAAACGCTGGAGCAAAAAAATTGTGGGCGCCGTAGGCGGGTTCGAATCAACGCTTACACAGCATGCCCGAAACCGAGAATGTCGAGGCGTCGTTTGTGGACACATTCACCGCCCCACACTTAAGCAAAGTGAAGACGACTCCTTCATTTACTGCAACACGGGGGATTGGGTGGAAAACAGTTCGGCCGTGATCGAAACGCTCGCCGGTGTTTTGATTCTCAAAAACCACGGTAACGCGATTGCCTCGATAGCAACCTGCTCCGATAGCGCCAGTCTCGCCGGTACTGCGAAAGAGCCAGCACGCGTTTAACTTTCCCCTGTTCGCGAATCGGGCGGGCGGATTGCGGAGGTAACTCCAGCGATCTAATTCGATTTATGATCTTCGGTGGTGGGATTGCGGTGGATTTTGACGCCGCTTTCCAGTGCCGCTGCTGTCCTTACGGCCGCCGCTCCGAACTTTTGTTTCAGTTCGTCACAGGCCTCGTCGATCCGTGATTGTTTCTGCTTTTCTTCTGCGTCAAACAGAGTTTGCTGCACCGGTACCCCAACTCGTAAATTAGCCATCCCCGCGCCCAGTAAGCGAACGGGCTGCTGAGATTCGCGAAGAATTTTTGCAAGTAGTTTTTGCGCAGTGGTTTCAATCAGCCTCGTCTCAAATGAAAGCTCGTTCAATGTTTCGCTGCGCGTGATGGTGCGGAAATCAGAAAACCGGACTTTGATTCGCACCGTCTTACCTTTGACCTGAGCCCGCCTCATCCGCACGGTCACTTGACCCATTAATTCCTGCAGCCAGGCCCGCAGCATCTCTGGGTCTTCCACATTCACCGGAAAGGTGTTTTCGTGGGAAACAGATTTCGCTTCGTGTTCCGGTACAACAGCGCGACTATCCCACCCGCGAGCCAAACGATAAAAGTGCTCGCTGTTGGCTCCAAACTCTCGGTGCAATTGCTCACGTGCTAAGCCTCGAATCCCGGCGACCGTGCTGACACCCAGAGCATTAAATCGCTTTTCCGTTTGCGGCCCGATACCCCAAACCCGACGAATGGGTAAAGGATCCAGAAAAGACTGGATAGTTTCGGCAGGTACGACCACCAGTCCATCTGGTTTTTCCAAATCACTAGCGACCTTGGCAAGAAATTTATTCGGAGCCACACCCGCGGATGCCACCAGCCCCACCTCATTCTTCAACGCGGCTTTGATCTTACGGGCAATCTCAGGAGCCGGGCCAAATAGCGATTCGCACCCGGAGACGTCAAGAAAAGCCTCATCCAGCGACAGTGGCTCCACCAACGAGGTGAAACGGAAAAAAATCTCCCGAATCTGTTGGGAAATGGCAACGTAATGTTCCATTCGAGGCCGCAGAAAAACGGCATGCGGACAAAGACGGACCGCTTGCGCGGCAGGCATCGCACTGTGAACGCCAAACTTTCTCGCCACGTAATTGGCCGTCGATACAACACCCCTACCTTGCGGTGAGCCGCCAATAATTACCGGCTTATCTCGCAAAGCTGGATTATCTCGAATTTCAACAGACGCGTAAAACGCATCCATATCGATGTGGATAATCATCCAACAACCCGAACCCTCTGCTTTACCTGATTTACTAGCTTGCAACCCTATTATCATAGCGATTTTAATCTAACGCGTTTGCCCACGATCGATACAATGGGGTGAAAATAATCGTGCACCCTTTTCCGGAAATGAAATCGTGAAACACCTTGCTTTAATGGCGACCCTGATTGTGGCGTTGATGGTGCCTTTGGCCAGCCAAGCCCAATTAAAAGAGAAAACGACTACTGCTGCCGAGCGCGTGGTGAATATTCCTCTCGGTTTAGTTTCCTCATTTCGTGATATCGAGGTGCCAGCCCGAGTAAAGGGATTTATCTCCAAGGTGAATTTCAGTGAGGGAGACACGGTCAAAGAAGGCGACGTGATTGCCCAGCTGGACACCGTCAGCGTCGACGGCGAACTAGAAGCCGCGAATATTCGTTTAGCGAACGCCCAATTACAAGCCGATGACAACACGCCCGTGGAATACGCGGAAGCTTCGTACGCGACTGCCTTTCAAGAATATCAAACGGAAAAAGAACTGCAAAGAAAAGGAGCCGCGACGAGACAGGAGCTAGAACGCAAGCGCCTGGCGGCAAGGCAAGCTGAATTGCAAGTGGTGCGAAGCAAAGCGCAAAAAGAGATCGATGCTGGGACTGTACGCATTGAAGAGCAATCGGTTAAGGCAGTCAATGAACTGAAATCCCGCCATTCCTTGGATGCCAAATACCCGGGGCAAATCATGTCAATCGAGCGGGAAGAAGGCGAGTTTGTACAAGAAGGTCAAACCGTCGTGCGCCTCGTTGATCTGTCACAGGTAAAAGTCGAAGGTCGGGTCAACACTCGCGCGTTCAATGCCGTTGACTTAAAGGGAAAGACGGTTGTGGTTTACCTCTCTTTGGCCGGCGAACAGAAGGCCCAGTTCACTGGAAAGGTTCGCTCTATTGGATTAGATTTCCAACCGGCGGCCGATGGCAGCAGCTCCTTCATTGTGGAGGCCGTTGTGACCAACAAACAGGTCAACGACGAATGGTTGCTTCACCCTGGGGCAGCCGTTTCGATGGATATCCAACTCGACAAACCGTAACCGCCCCGCTCCATCCACAACGCCTCGTGGGTTGCTCCGACACGGGACAGTCCGCATGGGCGTTTCTCGCTTGGATAACGCCCCAGCCGCATCACGGATTATTGAAAACGGAACGTGTCCGCAGCCCAGCGTGAGATTCGGCTGAACAAACTCCGCGACCCGGCCCTAATTTTCGCACGTCCCATCGACCCAACTTTCAGGGTAACCCCTTGCCCATCGCCCAAATCTGCGGTGGCGTAATATTGATTCGAGGGGGAAGCCATCGCTGCCTGGGCCATAGCTCCAAATCCCGTTTGCGGGGCATCTGCCTGAGGTGGTGGAATCGCTTGTTTCCCCACGCGATAAATGGTGGTATCGATCGTTTGAGACGAGTAGGCAAAGGGTTTAATTTTAACCTCCATGCCCGCCTGGATAAACGAAACTCGTTCTTCGGGAATGGCCATTACCGCCTCCAACTGATTGGGATCCCCAACGGCACACACCGGCATGCTTGCGGGCAACCAACCTTCGTAATTCTTTGACTCGAAAGCCGCCATCGGCAAGCTCATCTCGGTTTCACCAGACTGCTGCTCCACCACCGGCATAAGAAAACCTTGCCGAGGTGCCTTCAATGTAAGCCGTTCGATACGCTGCAGCATATCCGCCTCGCGTTTCTTTTCGCCTTGGATTTGTGACTGCAGAATCACTAGTTGTTCATTCAGGGCAGTGTTGCGAAACGCCCTCAGCTCCAATGTCCTTGCTTGTGCTTCCAGAACCAGCAATTGAGATTGGATCTCAACAAGGCTCTCCTGCAGTTGCAAATTTTCCAGTTGAATGATCTGCTGGCCCTCTTCGACTGCTTGGTCCGTGGTAACCAGCACCGCTTTGACGCTGCCAGGCGTCTGCACATAGACATTTTCGCTGCCTTTGCCACGCACCGTAAAATCGCAATAGACGTGATAGGGCAAAGGGATGGAAAGTACTATGCCTACCACGGTAGTGATCACGGCACCGCTGATTAAAGCGCGTTTCATCTTGATTTGATACCTTTGTCCAGGGTTCTTTAAAAACTTGTACAACTTATACAGGGGCATACCGATTAGCGTGCCCAGCGACATCGCCGCGATCATCTGTCCAAGCACCTGCAAACCATAGGGTTCGAATAACTTGTTCAGAAAAACAAGGATCACAATGACGATGAACCATCGGTAAATGATCGACGCGATCGCATACAATGCGAACATCGGCATATTCCGCGTCGGCATCATTTGCTCATTCACATTTTCGATGCCGAGCAAATGTTTCTTACACAGGTTGGTCAACGCTTGGGTACTTTTCTGTTGCAAATTCGGAACTTCCATGACATCCGCTAGAATGTAATAGCCGTCGAACCGCAAAAGTGGATTACCGTTAAACAACACGGTGCTGACCGAGCAGATCGTCATCATCTGCAACGCTAACTGATTCAGCATACCGGGTGCCGTATGCCACCAAACGGCGGTGGCGATCGTGGCCAAAATCAACTCGATGTAAATACCTGCAGCACCGATGGCCGCTCGGTGCCATTTATTCGGCAGCGTCCACGAGTCGGAAACATTGCAATAGAGACAGGGAGTCAGGACCAACAGCATGAACCCCATTTCATGACATTCTCCACCAAACCGTTTGCAAGAAAGGCCATGCCCGAACTCATGCAAAACCTTGGTGAACGCCAACACCACTCCCAGCAGGACCCAGGAAATGGGATCGAAGAACTGGTTAAAGGTCGGCAGTCGAGAGAGGAAAAGCTCCCAATTCACGAAGATCGACATCAGAGCCAAAAATCCGCAGAACATCACAAAGCAAACCGCCGGGGCCGAAAAGATCCATCCGAAAGAAGGATTCATGTTATTCAGAATGCGTTCCGGATCGATGCCTCGGAACCGCAACGCTAACACGTTGCCCCATTGGCTAAACAATTTCTGCCGTCGCAGTTTCTGTCTTCGCTTCAGGAGTTCCTGACCCTGACCGGTCGAAACCGCTTGCAGTAATCCCGCTTTGTGAAGGCTACCGATGAAAGACTGCAACTTATCGATCGTCAATCGTCGCGGAGAAAATTCAGCATTGTAGGCCGCTTCAATCTGTTCCAGATTATGCTGCCCATCCAACTGCTGCATGACAAAATAACTATCTTCGGGAAACCGATAATAGCTCAGGCCCACCGGCTCCTTGATAACCCAAAACACCTGACCTTGGTAAATCTGCCGGTGTGCCGTCAAATCACCGCGCATCTTTAGCTTGACGGGCCGGGTGTTCGTGGATTCGAGAGCAGTGGACATGGTAAGGACGAAAAGGAAATGGATTTCGATTTATGGCAATGACGACAAACCCTTGGAACTTACCAAGTCATTTGCATACCCCAGCGTGTCAGAACAACAGCCGGGATTGCACAAATTCAAACAACTCGTGGAACCAGGCATAACCCACGGACTTTGTTCCACAATGAATCTTGGCCGTAATAGCTGCACCCACGTAAAGCTCTGGATGGTCACCATCAAAATCTGCAAACGCTCGTACACTACTACCATACGGTGCATGTTCGGACGCGTAACTTTCCATTTGCGTAATCTGTCCCTTAAAACGTTGGTTCGGGTCGGTCGCAGCAAAAAACGTAACCTTGGGAAAACTACCCTGTTTCTCTGTCGCTTTTAACACATGACCATATTTGCGTTCGGGAATAAACAATTCCATGTGCCATTCCGAATCCAACGTGGCAACCACCAAGACGACGTCCTGCGGTGATACAGGGCGTTCGGTGAGTTGCCGGACAGGATCCCAACTTACGATCGTACCGTTAATCGGGCTGCGGATCGTCAGCTGCTCCTTTTGAGCCTCTAACAACTTAATCGTGGTCAACAGACCTGACTTCTGTTGCAGCAACGTTGCTTGCTCCGACGAGGCTAACAACTCTTGTTCTTGATTCTGTTCTTGTCGAGCTCGCCAAGCGGCTGCACTCGCTGAGGCCTGTTGCTGACTGACCACACCGAGTTCGCTGTAGGCCTGGGTCAATTTAGTTTCCAAGTCTTTATTCCGTAGGATCACCAGCGGATCCCCCTTCAGCACCTGCTGACCGTGCTGGATTAGAACGTCCTCAACGACCCCCGCGGAGTTGGCAAACACGTTGTATTTTTCCACCGGCTCCAAAACGCCATCAACGCGCATATTGAAGGACCACGGAAAGACCAGAAAAAACAGCGCCAGGACCAAGATGGAGACCCCAACGGCAATTGTCTTGGGTAACGTACGCGCCGACATCAACCATTTCCACTTGCCGACGGCCCGCCACACAGGCATCAGAAAGATCCCTTTGTATTCATTGGCATTGGCCAGAGCGCGTCCGACATGATCAGACAGGACAACGACATCTTCCATGGCCTGGTCTTCGGTCACATCCTGAGCAAACCACTCTAGAATTAAGGCTCCCGTGGGAATTGCCGTATCCACGTCTTCGAGCTCCGTATCCTCATCCGTCTCTCCCTTACCATCAAAAAGTGGAATCACGCCGATCGTGCGGGAATGGGATTCGTTTAGATAATCGTCGACCAAGTCACGAGTAGCTCTCGGTAACTCTTCGCTTTGCCCAATCAACCACAAGGGTTCCTGTGTACGACACACAAGGGAGGCTAAGTTCTGTTGTTTGCGGACGACATTGGAGCGGTCGTCAAAATCATCTTGTCCACTGACAGCCAACACTTGGCAACGCCGCCCGTCGAACGAGAGCACGCTCAAACGATCACAATCAGCCAGCAACCGACCATCATTGGCAGCGGCATAAGCCACCTCACCAGGATCGAGGGAGCCATGAATATCGCGTACAAAGTCCAACAATTTCTGCTGGCGGGTCTGTTGGGTCGTTTGGAAACGTAACTGGTGCCGGGCTTGCCAGGATCCAAAGATCTCGCCAATCTCTTCCAGGTACCGCATGTATCCCGCTCGCGCGGCAGCGGCAATTCCCGGACGTTGAAATAGTTCGATGACGAATCGTCGGTGTAACGATGGATCATTGAGTGGTTTCAACAACAGCAGGAAAGCCATCGGGTTAATCGTCTCTCCCGAATTTGGATCGACCGCTTGGGGTTCGATAAGCGTCGGCCGACCGTTTGCCGAGACCGTGCGCACCAACCGCTCGTGGATGATCAGTTGGCTATCATCCAATTGCGAATTATTGGAAGTGCTGCCAGCCTCGTGGACCACCGCGACCTCGCCGTCGCCGTTGACCTGCCAAATAGTAACCCCGGCCGCCCCTGTTGATTCCAGCGTCCTCGCTGCGATTTGGGCAAGAAACTGTTCATCGGTTACCTCGGGCGACTTCGCAAGCGCTTTGAGCTCGCCCAGAATACGGCGAATTCGCTGCTTCACCGCATCGATCTGAGCTTGCTCAGCTTGATTCGCTTGTTTCTCGATCATCTCTGCCGACCTTGGTTAAAAGAATTTTTTTTCATCGCTTCGCTTGGCTGTTTTTCCAGCATTCTGATGGGTATTCCTCGCCTTCCCGAATTTCTCGGCAGGCAATCGAACGCGTCTTTGATCGACCATTCTGTGCCTTTGCTGCCCGCCGTTGGTAATCCTGGAAGTGCTAAGTTTATGGTTAATCGGCTACGTCCAAATAAGGATCTCGGCCGGATTCTCGCAAGGCTTTAAAGTTCTCTTTTTGAGAATGCATCATGACCTGGCGTTGTTTGAAATGTTCATGTTCTAACTTGGCCTGAGCTTTATGAAATCGCTCAATCCACCAATCCTCTTTTCGCCAACCGGAGACTTTCCGCATCCGCGTTGCCCGTGTTCGCCCGTAGGCCAATTCCAGCAATTGATCTTCGGCGGAAATGTACAACCGGGTGGAACCGGGATCCCCCTGGCGACCACAGCGTCCAAACAACTGGCGATCGATCCGCGCAGAATCATGTAATTCGGCGCTGATAACGTGGAGGCCTCCGATTTCAATCACGTCCGCAGTCAGTTTGATGTCCGTTCCCCGCCCCGCCATATTGGTAGCCACGGT
>JAAEPL010000289.1 GCA_024232675.1 Planctomycetaceae bacterium | reverse complement strand
TGGCGTTTTGCCGGCATTTACGTAGCCCTGAATGTCATTCTGACGTTGATTTTATTGGGTTTGGGCATGGGTCCCTTTGATGCGATTTGCCATGCCTTCGGAACCATGGCAACCGGAGGGTTTTCGACTTACAACGCCAGCTTGGGACACTTCCAAAGTCCCGCCATCGAATATACCGTGATCGTATTTATGATTTTGGCTGGAACGAATTTCACGCTGCTTTACCTTTGCGTTTTGAGACAACCCGGTCGCCTGCTCGCGGATGTCGAATGGCGTACCTACATTCTGATCATCGCTTTAGGAACCATTGCTGTGATCTTATTCTGTGCCTGGCACGGAGACCCCGGTTTTGACCGGCCCGAAACCGCCTTTCGCAATGCGTTGTTCCAAGTGTCATCGATTATCACCACGACGGGTTACGGCACGAATGACTACGACGCTTGGAATCAGTTTGCCAGATTGTTAATCCTGCTGTTGATGTTTGTCGGCGGTTGTGCCGGCAGCACCAGCGGCGGCATGAAAGTCATTCGCCACTATTTACTCTATAAAATTCTTCGGATCGAATCAGAAAAAGCATTTCACCCTCGACTGGTTAAGTCTTTAAAGATCCAAGGCGACCGCGAAATTGACGAAGTCGAACTCAAACGTTCTCTGTTAGTTTATGTGGCCATGATGCTCGTCTTGGTCGTCTTCAGTTGGTTATTTCTTGTCGCCATTGAATCCGAAATGACATGGGCTGAAAATAACGAGCAACAATTGATTGACTCGCTCAGTTGCGTAGCTTCCATGATCAACAATATTGGTCCGGGGCTCGGCGTGGTGGGACCGACTGAAAATTATGGAGCGTTCAGCGGCGTAGCCAAACTTTTGTTCGTACTCTTGATGATGCTGGGACGCTTAGAAATTTGGCCCATCCTTGTCTTGTTCTTACCGCGATTTTGGAAAAACATGTAGTCACTGGCGAATTCACTTCTCCTTTTTGAAAGCCCCATCGATGAAACCTCTATCGATCCTCATGATGTCCATCTTTTATATCGGGACACTCGGTTGCACCGGCAGTATCACCGATGCCATTGTCGATAACGAAGTGACAAAAACTCTCGCGGAAGAAAACAAGAACCTACCCCGAGACCTGGGTAACGGCTTGCGATTAATGAAAGTCACTTACAACGCCGAGCAAAACCAATTGACCATGCACTACACGGTCGAGGATCCCGCACGATTCAATCAGGCCATCGATAAAGTCAGGTTTGAAACCAAAAAACGGGTGCGTAACAACGGAGGGTTACAACGAGCTCTGGACAATAACATTCAGGTATTTCATGAATTCAAATCGGTCGGTGGGGGCGATATCATTGAATCTTTTGAAACCCCCAAGGAATAACCCCGGCTCGAGGCGACGCAGTTGCTTGAGCGAACGCGCACTGTATTAATCGAAATATTCATCTTGCGGATCAAAGGCCGGAATCGGCACATTCAGAATTTTCAATTTCCCCACCGCGCGGTGCCGACATCCCGGCTTAATCAGGGCCGAACAACCCGGCCCAATATCGAATAATTCGCCGTCCAATTCCAACTGGCCCACACCCTCGAGGACGTAATAGAGCTCGGTCATCTTTTTGTGATAGTGAGTCACCGCGTCGTGATCGACTTCCACCACATGCAGTGAGGCAATTTTCTCGGGGTCCTCTACAAATGCGCGGCGAGTTTGCCCGCAGGGGCATTCCTGGGGTGCGATTTGCCCAGTATCCGCAAACACATATCGTTTGGCTTTTTCTTGTTTGTCTTGATGCATGCCATCATCTTAACGTAATTTTGGCTTCCCCTCAAAAATGGCCCTGCGTCATTTGATTCCCGAGAGCGAAACAACCGCACCTAAGGAAACCCCCTCCGACACTTAATCTGGAGCAATATTTTCAGGAACGAAAGCAACTTGCGTTGCTACAAAATTGGTTGATCCATTTTGCAAAAGAAAATGGCCCGTTCGCAAAGCGGTCACGATCGGCAACCGCAGCGGATGGCAAATTCTGGCCTACCGTCCTTTTATCAGCAATCGACGTCCGCTCACGAACGCTGGAAAAATTTTCGAACTTCCGCAGTTAGCCGAAAAGGACGCGGACCTTCGAGGTTTCAACTCCCCTCCAACGATCCTGCCGTTGAACCCAGAACCGTCATTCCAATTTCATCAAATGCGGGGCGGAGAGCGGATAGATTTCACGGTACGCTTTCATCCACTTCCCAAAAGCAGCGGCAATAAATCAAGAAGTAAGCCTACCTCGAATGAGAAACTCGGCTAAACCGTAATCACCCGATCTCGCGCTACGACAGGCCAATGTTCGACTAACCGCCCACCATCCACGACGTAGGCCGACTGATGCAACGCGCTGGTGGGACAAACATGCCGAGGCAAGGCGATAAGATGATCACCTGGCGAATAATGCTCCGCCCGGTCCGTTTGGATGACAAGGTGCTCTTCATTGTGTCCCAACTCAACGGCCTCAGGTAACTCTGGAAAAAAAGTTCTTTGGCCAGCCGGTTGATCTGGTGAAATGGATTTGTGCCCACAGTCCAACGTTAAATGCCCAGCGCGGTTGCAACTTACAACTCGGGTTAAAACACCGAGAGCGGGTTGCAAATGGATATCCGGAAAATGCTCCAGATAGCCAATGTCATACAGCGTTGTGGTACCAGGCGTCAGCTCTAAATTCGGTTCACCCAGCTCCGCCAGAACAGGAAACGAGCCAGTTCCTGCCACGAGGACCTTTGGCACCGGCAAGCCTTGCAACAACAATTGGTCACGCAAGGTGGTCATGGGAACTAAGGCTTGCAGGATCGCCGCGCGGCGTTCTTCGAGATCGCTTTGGCGGTGATGTCCGTCATACCAATGCAAGCCGGCCGGTTTGATCCCGGGCATGCTGCAGATCATCTCGTAGAGATGGAACGCGGCATCACTTGCCAACACACCGGTACGGTTCATACCCGAATCGATATCCAATAAAACGTCCACGGAAAGTTTCTTCGCATCAGCGGCGACCGATAACTGCTCGAGCGGTTCTGGATGATCGACGAGAACCGCCAGGCGAACATCGGGGTAGATTTCCATGAGTTGCAATAGGCGGGGGATATTGGGTCCCACCATTTGATAGGCAAGTACCACATCCCGCACGCCGGCGGCGCACAACATCTCCGCTTCCGCTAACGTGGCACATTTGTGTTTTGTGACCCCCAACTCCTGCAATAGGTCGATCACCGCCGGCATTTTATGCGTCTTACAGTGGGGTCGCAGGTTTTCTGGACCGCCTGCGATACGCACCATTTCATGCAAATTACCCAGTAAAAGTTCCTTGAAAACAACGATCCCCGGGGAATTCATCCCGCTGGCATCGGCAATTTGGTAAACGGCAGGATCAATTTTGGCAAGCATTTGATTCA
>JAAEPL010000288.1 GCA_024232675.1 Planctomycetaceae bacterium | reverse complement strand
GTTTCCTTGTTTCTCCAAAGCTGACGTTCAAAGTTTAAAGCTCAAAGGCCGCTTTCGACCCAAAACGGCCTTTTATCTTCCCAAATTTACCCTATATGGGTGATGCATCCCGTTTTTCACGGTGTTACCATCCTGTTTGGGTAAACACCTGAAATTAATATTCACTTCCCATGAGAGGGTAGCCATATGATGTATCATTGTTCGTTCAATCGTTTTATTCTTATTAGCCTGGCTTTGTTGGGCTTGTCCGTTTCCTCCGCCAATGCCAATTTAATGAGTGGCGATTCAATCTTTGGTGTCGAATCAATTACCTTAGACTCAGAATCGGGCTTGGAGTGGCTGGATCTCACGCATACCGCCGGCCTGTCCTACAATGTCGTGTCTGGTAAATTAGTTGACCCCGCAGAGGATTTATTTGGCTGGCGGTACGCCACCCTCGATGAGGTTGCCGATTTCTGGACAAGTGGCGGTGGATTCGATCCGTACGATGGCGGCGCAGGCAACTGGGTTGAAGGGGTTTTTGGCTATTGGGGCCCATCATTTGTGGATGAAGAGGAAGCATACTTCATTTCGGCGGACGCGGGACTGGCCGCGGATACTCACTTGTTTGGCCTGTTGGCCGACTACACCAACCAACAAAACGTCCCGGACCCGTTTGCAGTCGCTATTCTCAACGACGGGGAATTTGGAGACGCTTGGTCGGTGTATAATATGTCTTCCGCGCTCGTCAGGGTCACCGTCGTCCCAGTCCCCGCAGCCATCTGGCTATTCGGAACAGCCCTGATTGGGTTGGTTGGGTATGGTAAACGTAAATCGAAGGTTCCTGTTTAGCCCATCTAACCTAATACCTTGTAACCCTGCGACAGCCCATCGCTG
>JAAEPL010000287.1 GCA_024232675.1 Planctomycetaceae bacterium | reverse complement strand
TCTGACCTGCTGGTTACCTGTGAGCGGTTGGCCTGCCGCTTGCGCCTCTGCTTCCAGACGCGCGATGGCGACTTGCAAAGGCTGATCCCAAGCAGTTGCCTCCGAGCCGGCGCTTTCCCCGGGAGGACCAGCATTCATGATCGTCGTGCGGGTAAACGATTCGGCAGTTACTGTGGGGTTACTTGTTTGGGGAGACCGGGTGCGGTTGCTTTGGTTGACAAACTCGGTGGCTGCATCGCTGCGTCCAGGGGGACTGTTTTCAATCGGTGTGTTTGCCGGTTCTTGATGGGCAACGGTCTGGACTCCCGGTTGAGTGGTCGTCAATTGAGAAGCCTCGAGGGATTCGTGGGAAGCTGTCGCTAATTGATCTTGTTCCTGATCGCCGGGGTGGGCATTGGAGAGTGGTGGTGTGCTCGTTTCAATCTCAATTTCTCGGGGACGTGAGAACAGCCGATCGGTCTTGATGGCGATTGGGTCTTTGGAGCTGCTACTTTCGGTTTGGGCGGTGATTCGCATGAGCGGAAGGTCGTTATCATCGATCCCCACAATTGCGCTGCTGTTCAAAGGTGCGGCTTCGAGGTCGGTGGTGGATCTGTCTGGCGTTCCCTCAGCTCGATCTGGACCGGATGCTTTGATAGGCCGGTTGCCGCCGGCAATGGAGCTGGTGGCATTCAATGTGTTAAAGCCTTGGGCCGAACCCGTAGTGCCGGAGGGCGGTGAGGCATTGGCAGTTTGGTCGGAAAGGGTGATTGGTTTTGTGATTCCAGAAAACGGGTGCACAGCGGATTCCACAATGCTCGGCAACTGAGAATCAGATTCCCGCTCGATCTCTTCGATGTCCATATCGGCATCAACGTGCACGGTGGTTTTCGCTAATGAAATATCATCTAAGCTGATCCCGCCGGTGGTGTCATCTTGGGGACCTTGCGCGTCAGCTGCTGAATCCACTTGATCGATAACCGCTTGTCGTTGGCGGCTGTTCATGTTGTTTATATTCCGCGGTTTTCTCTTCCGCGACGGACTGCTGTTTCTCAAAGACAGCTTAGGGCCAGAGCCGTTAAGGCCCTGCGCGCTAAACGTCTTGCAACCGCTCGCGAGTGGGATACAAAACGCGACGATGATTAATAAAGGCATCGATTTGATGGGATGCATTCCGTCTTCCTTGACAGTAAACAGCACTGCGTATCGAAATATCTCTACCAATCTGGAATGCGCCATCGGCCCACTCTAGGCAGTCGGTATCGGGGCCGGAGACTAAATGAATCGGGTGCGGGCAGCAAGATAAATCTGACCGGCATGCCAAAACTCGCGCAGAATATGCCGGAAACCGTCTCGGAGACGAGAAAAGCCTGCTATCTGCCGTCCTTGACGGCCTGTGCTGGTGAATTGCCTGCAGGTTTTGCTGGCATTTTTGCCATGCGAAAAAACAATTGTTCTAACGCGAATCGGGCACGTCTGGCGTCGGAGTGGGTGCCCTTGAGTGCCAGATCGGTGGTTAATAACCAACGGTAAAACTGCTTGACTCGGACTCTTCCTAATTGCCTGACGCTTTCATTGGCGACGTCCATCTCTCCACCCCATTGGCGAAACCCAGCTTGGCCGAGTGCGACCGAGAGGTCGGGTTTACGTCCAGATCGCGTTTGCCGAGCGATATTTTCCCACAATCGCCCGTAACGTCTCAGTGACCAGGACAATTGGCCATATAACGCTAAGGGATGCTCCCCCGACTGTAGTAGGTTTGCCAGGTGTTCCAGTGCTTTCTCGGTATCACCGCAGGTGGTTGCCGCGGCAGCATCCCAGATCGACTGCGCTCTCCAGCCACCGACGACTTGTCGGATGTCATCTTCGCTGACCTTACCGCCCTGCCCCGCAAATAAGCTCAGCTTGGCCAATTCTTGATCCGCGCGACCGAGGTTACCGTCGACGATTTCAAGTAATTGCCGCGCCTGGGCTTGAGTGAGATTTAGCTGGTATTCGTTTTGGGCGTAGCCGACAATCCATTTGACGATCCGGGCGGTGTCCTTGGATTTGCTGCGGCCGCGCTTGGTTTGTGGATCTCCGCAATGAATCGGTAATCCGGATTTGTCGAATGATTTGTAAAGCTTGGTGTTTGCCGGCCACGATTTGACCGACAGAACCAATTTGCCACTACCGGGTGGTCGTGCCAGAAGGTCTTCCAATTCGTTACGGTGTTTTTTGACAAACTGATCTGCCGATTCGACAAAAACGGTTCGCCCAGTCCCTTGGCTGAAAAGGCTGGCTGTCGTTAATTCATCATGAATATCGGGCCAGTTCGCATTATCCCCGTCCACCATAATGACATCGAAATCGGCCTCACCGCCCCCTAGATCTTGGAGCAGTTTTTTTCTTACCAGCAATTGGAGAAAGGCGTCGTCTCCGAAGAGGACGCAAAAGTGACCATCCCTTGCGGGTTGTTCAGCTTCCAGGAAATCGAAGGCATGCAGGTGATTGCTCATGCTCACCAATATATGGCGTGGTTGCTATGTACGTAAGCAGGAACCTTGACGGATTATGAGCCGTTTGATTAATCGCTCCACCTGCTCTGCAATCCTGAAAGCGGTGAGGCGATCACCTCTGCCGCGGTCAGCCCCATTCCTCAATGGCTTATGAGGTCATTTCCTGATTGTTCATCCTCAAAGGGGTAATTTTTGAACAGTACTTTCCCGAGGCCCAAATAAGGGTCCTCTAAATTTGCGCCCAGCACTTCTCGATAAAGCCAATTCGCAAACAGGTCTGGAGTGGCAGGGGGTTGGTTGCCTAGGAATTGGTGGATCGTGCGACGTCGCGTGGTTTGGTTGAGTTGTGTGTCTTGATGAAGGCCGAAAATTGACTCCGCAGATTCGGTAATAGATGGGACACTGGGAATATCAAGTTTTAAGCAGGTTTGATGGTAATCATGCAAGAATTGCCTGCGTCGCGATTTCTCGATGGCGGCAAAGTCTTCATGCACCGTTTTCAGTTTTTCAATTTCCTGCACCCAAACTTCGGGTGCGTAGGTACCGGGTAATACGTCAATGGCCGTTCCATCGGCCGCACAGACCCAAGTGGCAACATTTCCGTGTAGGGTGCGTTTAATGCGATGTCCATTGCCGAAATCGATGGTGATTTGCGGGACGGGACGCATCGAAACCCAGACCGGTTCGAAGTGGTTATCCATGAATGTTGCGATGGCAGCATTGGAGAACAGCACGGTTCTCGCGATTCGGGCATTGGTTCACGTAAAAGTTTCGTCGAGCTTGCCCAGTAACTGGAATAGCAGGATCGGTTTGCCGCTGCGACGACTCGCAGTTTTTGCCTCCTGTAAATTGGCATGCCACGTTACCAATCCGGGCTTGCATTTCGGATTGTCTGAAATGGGGAGGGAGGATTCATGACGAAGGGCAGTTGGCGCCAGCAGTTTTTTGGGAGAATTTTCGATTAATGTTTTACTCACATCTAGGGAGCGGGCGGGGTTCTTGGGGTCCGTCGTGACGAGCTCTAAATTTATGCCGGGCGTACCTTCACCAGGCTTTCCGCTATCGGCATTCCCAATGACTTTTTCCAAGGGCGCTTCGACCAAGCTCTTGCCAACATCAAAGCGAGCTGGAGCCGCCTGCTTGGTGGTCTGCAGTCGGCCGGTCTCTTGGGCTCGCATGCTGCAAGCGGTGGAAAGAAGAATCAGCGACCCAATAAAGATCTGAAAGCGTTTGTTGCACATGCCGGCTCCTAGAAGAAAAAGAAACTGCTTCTGGCAACTCTATCCCAAGAACCGGTTTCGCGGCGCAACGAGTTTGTAACGAAAAAGGCCGCAGGTGATTCCTGCGGCCTTTGGGGTTGTTTGTGATCGCGTGGGTTTTGTGGACCCTCGCCTATTTACCGGAACCGAAAGGGTTACCGGATTCGACTTGTGTTCCGCCGGGTTTGCGAGCCTTGAACTTTTTCCCCGGGGTGCTCTCGTTGAATCTTCTTACGCGAGCTTCGTTGCGATAACCCATCTCGTGCAGAAACTCCTGAACGGAGATTTCACGGGTTTGGAAGCGTTCGCGAGCTTGCTCTAACTTGTTATAACCATCGGCGGCATTCCCCAAGGGATCGTCCCCTCTGACGAAGAAGCGAGTGTTTTCATCAATCTCTCCGACAACTTTTCCGTCGTCATCGTGGTAAGCAACGACATCACCGTAACCGACACCTTCGACGATGCTAATGAGCCGTTCCAAGTCAGAGTTGCCGTCACCATCGAGATCGATAAAGCCAGCAATAGCGATGGGTACCGAGTAACCGGGGTCCCATGTTGAAGTTACCACCCAGTCCTTGGTGAGGATTGGATTGTTGATGTTTTGCGAGGTAATTCGACCTTCCGCAAGGTGAGCGTCGAGAATTCGCGTGACTTCGATCTTCGCTTTTCCGTATCCGCTTTTGAACTTGCGGGCAGATTGGTCGTAGATGGCAAAAGTCTGCTTGAGTTGTAAGTTATCGTCGTAGCCAAGATTCAGAGTTACCTTACCAAGCCGCGGTGCGACGCTCACGACTTGTCCATCGGCGACATTCGTTTCCTTGGCCGTAAGGCTCGTGATGGTTGACTCTTTTTTGATAATCGTTGCTTTGGCGGCGTCTAGGTTTCGTTTGAAACTGGCCTCCTTGTTGCGAAGATCGGATTCCACATCTTCCAACTCACGATTTACTTTTTGGTATTCGGATTGGGTGTCGTCCAAACGTTGATTGAGTTCAATCCTTGTTTTTTCGTGGCTCTCTTGTTCGCTCGAGAGATCCTCTTGAGCTTTGGCCAGCTGGAC
>JAAEPL010000286.1 GCA_024232675.1 Planctomycetaceae bacterium | reverse complement strand
TTACCCGCGTGAGTTCAAGGCAACGCAAGGGTCGCGATATTTCCTGTTCTGCTTGCCGGCTCCGGCATTCCGGACTCGGCTTGTCTACGATGGATCAATTTGGTCCCGAGCTCAAAACTCGGCGGAAAATTGAACAGGTTGCTCGCGATAAAAAATAAACCTATCGATCGCGGCGTGCGGCAAGGCAGCCGCTCGCGCCGTTATGTCGGGTACCCCCATCTGCCACAAACCGATGCCTAACAGGATTACGGATCGACATGCGCTCCACATGTAATGCGACCACAAATCTAAATTTGGCCTGCGCATACTCCCTCAAGCACCACCCAAAATGAACAAACGGGCAAGGACGGTCACCAACGCCATGGTCTTAGGGGGAGAGACTAGCCCGTCTATCTGACAAACATCGGCAGTCGATGGAGCACAATATTGGACGTTATCGAGGACCCAGCTTTTCGTTGATGGCAGCGCAAATTTCATTTTGGCCGATTTAATTTTTGTAAAATCTGGCACTTACATCAACGCTTCCATTTGTCGCCTGCCTGCGGTTTTGGACTGTGGTTTATCCAAAATTAGGCGTGGCTATCTGCAAAACACTCGCAGCCCTCAAGCAGCTAGTAATATTTTCGACAAAACTTCTTCTCGCCGACGGGGTTATTCGACCTACGGAATGTTTCGAGTAATCTTATAAATCAATCCACGACAGTGCCCAAATAGCTTGAATTGCTGAAACCGGGGTGACACTATGGATTGGCATTCCTCATGGCATTTACAGATCAGTTTTCCACAAGACGTTGTCCCAAGGGTTATATCGCAATGACGCCATGTCAAAAAATATTTGCATTGGTGGCTGCCACGCTGCTGATCATCGCTTTGCCGGTTTCCGCACCGGCCCAGTCGTCGAAAACCGGACCGATCGTCCTGCAGAACGCGACGATCCACTCGATGGCAGCAGCGGGGACCCAAGAGGGTTCAATTTTGATCCAGGACGGCAAGATTCAAGCGATCGGAACGCTCGACGAACTTCCACAAGATGCGCAGGTCTTTGATCTACGGGGCTTCACCGTCGTGCCGGGTCTCATTGATTCGCGCAGCACCCTGTGGTTGTCTGAGAATGCCGTTAAGGAAAAAAATGATAAAGGCGAACTCAATGTCGCGGACGCGATTGACCTTTGGAATGAGGATTGGCGAGAGGTAGCGGCACAAGGAGTGACCACGGTTTACGTGCAACCTGGAAACGCCAGTTCCCTGGGTGGTTACGGGGCAGTCCTTGGCGTAGGCCCTCAGCCGACGGTAGATAAGGCGATCAGAAAAGGGACAGCCGCCGCACAGGCTGCGATCGGAATCACGGGTAATACCTCGCAAGCACGTTTCGCGCAAATTGAAAAATTAAAAGCCAGTATTAAAAAAGTTAAAGACGCGCTGGAAAAAGAGAAGAAGGAAGCCGAAGAAGCTCAGAAAAAAGCCGCCGAAGAAGCCAAGAAGAAAGCGGAAAGTGAAGCCAAGGCGAAGGCCGAGAAACCCAACGCCGCTGATAAGAAGGAGGGGGGCTCGGAAGGTAAAACGAAACGTGTGAGAACGCGGGGCGAAGGCCGTCCGGAATCAGGACGCGGCAAACGCGGGCGGAGACCCACACCGCCCGGTAAAAAACCCGATGCTTCCAAAGACGATAAACAAGCTGACGGCAAGGAAGATAAAAAGGAAACCGAAAAAGCCGAAACCAAAAAGCCCGATCCCACGCGAGAGCTGTGGGAAAAAGTGCTTGCTCGCGAAATCCCCTTGCATGTAGAAGTCCATCACTCGGACGCCATCCGCCGCGTCTTGGCCTTGGCAACCGAGTTTGATATCCGCATTGTCTTGGACGGGGTCAGCCAAGCGCATGCCAGTTCGGACAAGATCATTGAATCTAATCGCCCGACGGTCATTGGCCCGCTTTGGCAATTTGGCACCGCACCTGCCTACCGCAAAGACGCCGATTTCGAGTGGATTAAACCCCTGTCGGAAAGCGGGAATCTGTGGGCCATCGCCACGTTTTCAAATCTGCCTCGTGGCTCAAGGCTACTTCGCTTCCAAGCTGCCAAAGCTGTAGCCATGGGCGTTTCGCAAGAAGAGGCCTTGAAGGCAATCACTATCCACGCCGCTCGCATGTTGGGAATTGCCGAACAAACCGGGTCGCTTGAGGCCGGTAAAAACGCTGATATTGCGGTATTCGCGGGAGACCCGCTCGACCCGTCCACTGCCACGCGGATGGTGATATGTGACGGTCGCATCATTTTCGAAGCTCCTGCAGAATCGAATAGCAGCCCTGCCCTGAGCCAGCCGGAGTTGCCGAAAACCTTACCCAGCGAGTATGCCATTCGCACGACTCGGTTTCTGGATGAGGGCAAATTTAAGCCGGCGACCATCGTTGTGCGGGATGGGAAAATCACCCAAATCTCCGATGAATCCTCCGCTGACTTGAAGGACATCATGATTTTTGATGTGCAAGATGCACCTGTGACTCCTGGCTTGGTCGTCGCCCACTCGCATCTCAAACAAAATTTAGAGTTGACCAACGACGCCGAATCCGATGCCTCGCATTTACGAGCCGTCGATTGTGCTGACCCGTCATCCACCGCGGCAAAGGAGATGCTGGCGGGTGGTTTTACGGACGTCGCCTTTGCTCCTCTTTCTCAAAGCACCTCGGCCGGCATTGTCGGGCACTTAAAACTTGGACACCCCGATTTCGTGCAACGACCCGACGTGGCTAACAAATTTGTTTTGGCAAAATCCGGCCGCAACACGTCACGGTTTCCTGCTTCCTTAACCGGACAGTACCAACTGTTAGATGGGCTGTTTGCCGGTCAGATGGAAAAGACACCCCTTTACGTGTCGTCGGCGGTTCGTGAATCGATGGAGCGATCCAAGAAGGCCAATGTGGAAAAAGTAAAATCGGGTGAACGAACTGCTTTGTTCGTTGCCGATACCGCTTTGGAAATCCAATCAGCGCTGTCCTTGATTAATGCCAACACTTTGCAAGGAGCCATTTTGACCAGTGGCGACAATGTCCATCAATACGCTGATGAACTGGTGGCCAGCAACGCGGGGATCATTCTCCAACCCTTGAACGGACGCGAGTACGATGCCGCACTGGAACGCTTGGTGCAAACCTGCTCTGGGAAGCTACGAATCGCCTTCGCTGGAGAATCTCCGGAACAGATTCGCATGACGGCTGCCATGCTCGTGGCCGCAGGCATGCCGCGTGATCAAGTTCTGCGAGGCTTAACCGGAGACGCTGCCAGTATCTTGAAAATGGATCAAGCGGGACAGCTATCCGCCGATGATCATCTCGCCAACTTAATTATCTGGAACGGTTCCCCGTTAAACCCAGCTTCCCAACCGGTTCACATGGTCGTGGGCGGTAAATCGGTTCAACAAAAATAACAACTATGAAAATACCAACCTCCATACTTTTTGCAATTTGCCTGCTCACTGCCACCACGGTCGCAGCGCAAGACGATGCCGCCGTTCTCTATTCGGCTGGCACGGTTTACACCATGTCGGGCGCCCCAATCTCACCCGGTCAAGTTCTGGTCGAGAACGGTAAGATCAAAGCGGTTGATTCCGTCATACCTGCGGCGACGCGAGGCGATGCGAAACTGGTCGAACTTGGAGCAGACTCTGTTTTGATGCCTGGCCTGATCGATGCTTACACACAATCGGGCATGGGTGCCGACAGCTCGGATGAAGTGACCAAGGAGATCACCCCAAATTTTCGCGCCTCGCGTTCGATCGATTGGACGGCGACGGACATGCAACAGCGATTACAAGCCGGCACCACGACGATGTGCGTCTGCCCAGGCACACAAAACGTCGTCTCGGGAATCGCCAGCATCGTGAAAACCGGTGGCGAACAGGTCGTCAATGACGACTACGCCTTGGTCGCCTCCCTTTGCTCGGATCCAACCGCACGCAATAGCTCGCGGCAACGTCCGGACAGCATTTACGTCCGCCAACCCACCAACCGCATGGGAGTTGTTTGGATCCTCCGCAACTCGTTAAGCAAAGTGAAGCAAGGAAAAATGGATTCGCCGCCGATTGCCGAGGCACTTGATGGCAAACGCCCTTTTTTCATTGTCAGTCGCGTGGCTCACGACCTCAGCACGGCAGCTACGCTGGCCGAGGAATTTGATTTCCAACCCATTCTTGTTGGCGGCCAAGAGGCCTACAAAATCACGGACTTAATAACCGATCGTAATTACCCCGTCATCTTAGGTGGTACCACGACCGGCTCCATGTTCGGACCCGAGCAAACAGAACTCTGCTGGAACCAGGCTGGCATTCTGGACAAAGCGGGAGTCACATTTTGTATCTCCGGCCAAAATCAATTGGAGCAAGCACGCTTTGCTCACCGGTTTGGACTGGATGCCGACAAGGCACTGACCGCGATCACCAAATCCCCAGCAAAGATTCTCGGAATCGACGATCGGGTGGGCACGATTGAGATTGGTAAAGATGCCGATCTCGTTGCACTTCAAGGTGATCCTCTAGAATTCACAACGGATATCGAATGGGTGATGGTCGACGGCAAAATTACCCAACCAAGAAACACAACTCGCCAGGCAAAAGGAAACTAGCCGTGTTATATCAAACCATCTTCAAATCAAGTTTGGCGGTCGCTATCGCGATCACCTTGTTTAGCTCTGCCGAAGCTCAAAACTCGCTGGCGATCAAGGGAGGAAAAGTAATCCCCGTCGCAGGCGAAGCGATTGAAAACGGCACGGTTCTTATACGGGACGGGAAAATTGCTGCCGTCGGTACCGATCTCACTATTCCCGTCGATGCGCAAATCATCGACGCGACAGGCAAAGTCGTCATGCCCGGATTTGTGGAAGCCCATAGCTCCGAGGGACTGAGCCAAGCCAATGAAACCAACCCAAACGTTCCCTACGTCTCCGTCATGGACGGCATCGATCCGATGCGACCTTACTTTGACAGTGCTCGCCGCAACGGAGTCACCAGCGTCGCAGTCGTGCCGGGTAACTCGACGATGATTGGCGGACAAGCTGCCATCATCAAAACGGGCGGCGACTTTGTCGACTACATGGTGCTGAAGCGCGATGCGGGAATGAAAATCTCACTCCGACCGACAGGACAGACCAGTCGCATGGGCCATCTCGCCGCATTGCGAAAAGCCCTGGGGGACGCGAAACGTAAAGTCGAAAGTGCCGCTAAAAAAGAAAGCGACGCTAAAAAAGCAGGTGACGCAAAAAAGGAAGGCGACAAGGCAAAGGACGAGGGCAAATCCAATGATGCTGCGAGCTCGAAAACAGCAACGAAGGCGACAAGTGAAACGGATAGCGAACTGACGAAAGCCTTGATGAAGGTCGTCTCCGGTAAACTCCCCGTATTCATTTACTGCGATAAGGCAATGGATGTCGCCTACGCCACTCAGTTAATTGATCAATTCAAAATGCAAGCCATCCTTGTGCTGGGTCGAGACTGTCACAAAGCAGCCAAGCAAGTTGCGGCAACGGGTCTGCCCGTGATTCTGGATTCGCAAATGGTTTTCTGGGACAAAGATCCACGCACCGATGAAGAGAAGAAAATCGTCGTCAGCGAATCCTTCCGTGATCAAGATGTTCCTTTCGCGTTTCAAGTCGCACGCTCCAGCAACAAAACGCTCGGTAATAACTATCTCTGGTACCAAGCAGCAACGGCTGTCAAATACGGCATGCCCAAAGATGAGGCACTGAAAGCGTTGACGTTGGTGCCTGCTGAGTTTTTAGGAGTTGATCAATTTGTCGGCTCTTTGGAAAAGGGCAAAGATGGTGATGTCATCATCTTGACCGGAGATCCTCTCAAGAATGGCACTTGGGTGGAAACTACGATCGTGAATGGCGAAGTCGTCTACAAGCGGGATGAAGACGAAAAGCTGAAATTATTGCTCGGCAAAACAGATCAAAGGTAACCAAGCGTTGCATGATTCTTTGCTCCGCACGCGGGGTCTGATTACCACAGGATTTACAATATGAGTTGTTTCCAAATCAAATTTGGCATTTTCGCCATTGTCGTTTTGCTGTTATGCAAACCGGCAATTTCATATCAGGTCGACGCGTACATCGCGGATACGATCTGGACCGGCGAAGGCGAACCGATTCATGACGCCGTATTGGTGGTCGTGGATGGGAAGGTCAAAGCGATGGGCCCTCGTGACTCGGTCGTCATACCGACCGATGCCCGCCAGCATCGCTTAGTCGGTCGCTCGATCATGCCCGGCATCGTCGTCGCGAAAACGCAATTAGCTGGAACCCAAGATGCTCCAAAGACACTCACTCCTCAGATCATGGCAATCGATGGTTTTGATTACTTTGCCGACCAGAGTGCTTACCTTGAATCCGGCATCACCTCCGTGCAGATTTCCGCCGGTGACAATCGATTAATGCCCGGTGTCGGTGCGGTCGTGAAATTATCCGGCGACGATCTGACAAAACGCTTGCTCCTCGATCGAGAGAGTATGCGGATCGTGCTTGACGAAAACGCCCGCAAACCTCCACGCATATATGAGCCACCGGTCGGTCCCGTATCCGAGGATCGACCCTTGGACCCTACCCAGCCTCAACTCTCAACACTCGCAGGTTCACTAGCCGGTTTACGTTTATTATTCGAAGGCGTGCCGGAAGACAGTGACGCTGCGATGGCTGATCAAGATGAAGTCATTGCAGCACTTGCCCGTCACCTGCAGGAATCGGGTGTTGTGCGGATCAGTGCCAAGACAGCACCCGAAATCCGAGGGGCGATTGGCTTGGCAAAACAGTTTGGCTTTCAGGTGATTCTCACTGATTGCCAAGATCTCGAACCCTTCGTTGATGACTTTGCAGACTGGTCTACGTTTGTCAAAGGCATCGTCTTGGTCGGATTGTCACCCGGCAAAATCACCAACCCCACGGCAGCTGAATTGAAAAAGCAAAACGAGCCTTGGGAGTTTACTCGGGAGTTACTCGAATCGGGGATTCCTGTCGCAGTCCAGCCTAGTAGCGATGGAGAATTGCGGGATATCCTTTTTGTGGCCGGCCAGTTCATGAAAGATGACCTAAGCCAAAATCAGCTGGTTTCCATGTTGACGCATGCACCTGCCAAAATGCTGGGGGTCGATGACCGTGTCGGGGAACTGGCTGTCGGGAAAGATGCTGATTTTGTCGTCTTGAACAACTCGCCTTTGGCAATGCACACAGCCGTCATGGCCACGTACGTCGACGGCGTCCCTGCGTTCGATCGAGATTCTAAAACGAAAACAACGGTCGTGCGGGCCGCTAAAGTGTACACCGGAGACGGCCGCATCATTGATAATGCTCGTGTCGTCGTGAAAGGGAAAACGGTACGAGGCATCGGTACCGATGTTTCCGCACCCGTGGATGCCGAGGTAAAGAACTTTGCCAATGCCGTGATCGTGCCTGGATTCGTCGACCTCGGCACAGGAATTGGGCTCGGCGGGCCACTAAGCGGCTCCGTCAGGATGAACACCAAATTAGGTGAACAACTTTATGCCGACGACCCAGCCATCAAGTACGCTCGGGAACAAGGCATGACCACCGTATTACTGGGATCCATGTCTTCCAGCAGCGGAACCCCACTCGTCGCCTTCAAACTGGGTGACGATGTGCGAGTCATTGCCGATCCGGTCGCCATTCGTTTCAAGGTAAGCGATAACACCGCTTCCTCCATTGCCGCTTTGAAAAAAACCCTGCAAGCCGGCAAGTCCTACCACGAATCGTTTCTTAAGTACGACAAAGATCTAGCGGCTTACAACGAAAAACAGGCCGCCGACAAAAAGCTGGCAGCCGCTGCGGAGGCGAAAGCTCAGGCCGCCGAAAAAGCGAAAGCGGAAAAGGCGAAGAAGGAGGCCACGGAATCCAAAGGATCCGAGGACGGCAAGCCAGAAGGCAAAAAAGAAGAGGCGGAAAAACCTGTCGAAAAGCCCGCAGACGAGACCAAAGAGAAGCCTGCTGATGAAGGCCAAGATAAGAAAGAGGGCGCTGAGAGTAGCGAGTCCAAAGATGACGCTGCCAAAGCTGCCGCTGCCAAAGCTGCCGCTGAAAAAGCAAAGGCTGAAAAAACAGAAGCTGCCCCAAAAGAACCCAAGAAAAATGAAGCCTTGGAGCCTTACCGAGCTTTGTTGACCGGCAAAATACCAGCCGTGGTGGAGGCCCGCAAATCACCAGCGATTAAGGAAGCCTTAAAATTGTTCGTGGATGAATTCAAGATCCGCACCGTCATTGCCGGTGCCGACGACTTGGCTCGTTTCCCTGACCTACTGAAAGGCTACGACGTCGGTGTGTGTGCGGGACCCGAGATGAACATTACGATTGATAAACGAACGACCAACCTGCCCCAGTTACTTGCAAACGAGCAGGTGGAGTTTGCTTTTCAATCCAAGGGAACGACCGGAGTCGGTCAACTACCTGCGGCCATTCAGTATTCCGTCAGTAAGGGTCTGGGAGCCCAGGACGGTTTGCGAGCCCTCACAGCGGCACCGGCCGAATTGCTCTCCAAAGAAATGACATTTGGTTCACTCAAACCAGGAAACGACGCCGACCTGATCGTGTTGAGTGGCCCACCATTTGAAAACGCAACCAAAATCCTGGCCGTAATGATTGATGGATCATGGGTATACGATCGAGAGGAACAAGAGTGATATTTCCAAGTTCAGCGTTCGCATTCGGGCGGATCTTTTTCGCTGTCGCATTTTTCTTTTGCTTGCCATTAGGATTGCACGCACAAGAAACCGACGACTCCGATAAAAATCAAAAACCCAAACTGGCAATTCATGTCGGTAAGATATTGACGTCGGCTGGTGAGCCGATCGCCAACGGTACAATTTTGGTTAGCGACGGAAAAATTGAAGATATTGGTCCCCGGAGTGAGATCAAAGTTCCCGAGGGGTATCAGGAGATTGATCACTCCGATCATTTCGCGATGCCCGGATTAATCGACGCCCACAGTCATGTCGGCGGCTCCCGCGATTTGAATGAAATGGTCTATCAGACCAACCCAGAATTGCGCAACTGGGATCAAGTGATTCCCCATAACAACCAACTCAAAGTTGCCATTGCGGGGGGTGTGACTACGATCTGTTATATCCCGGGCAGCGGAACCAACATGGGTGGTTTTGGTGCACTCATGAAAACGGGACCCGGCCAACCTGAAGATGTGATCATCAGGGCACCTGGCGTTTTGAAGATCGCACAGGCAGGCAACCCAGAACGCAGAACCGGAGAAACAGGCTCCGGTCGCATGGGCATGAATTACGTGATTCGGCAACAACTGCGGGAAGGCCAAATGTACGTCCGCCAATGGGACGCGTTTCAGGCTGGCGAGGCCCCAGAACCCGAATTCAACCTCCGTCTGGAATATTTCAAACCATTATTTCATCGCGAAATCCCAGTGGTCGTGCACACCCAACAGTACCAAGTCATTCAATCGACCGTACGTATCCTGCATGACGAAATGAACCTCAAGGTCGTGATCGATCATGGTACCTTCGATGCCTATAAAATCGGTAAAGAACTGGCCAAACGAGATATACCGGTGATGGCAGGCCCACGCGGATTCCTGTTAGACCGTGACAAAGGCCAGGTCGTCGGCATTGTTAACGAATACGAAAAACGAGGCATCAAAGTCTTGGGCGTCAACACCGATGCACCCGTCATTCCGCAAGAAGAATTATTCTTTCAGGCTTCGATGGCGGTACGTTATGGGTGGAGTGAAGAGCGCGCTATCAAGGGCTTAACCATACAACCGGCAAAAGCATTGATGATCGATGATCGAGTTGGCTCGCTTGAAAAAGGAAAAGACGCTGACATTGTTATTACGACTGGATCCATTTTGGATCCACGCAATCACGTCACCGAGGTCTTCATTGATGGTCGCAGTGTTTACGATACCAAGGTCGATCGGCAAAGATTTTAATAGCACTTCAAAATGAATAAACAATTAATCATATCCAAGTCGATCGGACTCGTTACTGCCATCATGGTAGGGGCCTGCGGTCTCACAGCCTTTGGCCAAACGGTGGCTTACACGGACGCTCATTTAATGACGATGGGCCCACTCGGGCAAATCGAAAATGGCACGCTGCTGGTTCGAGACGGCAAAATTGTAGACATCGGCAAAGACATCCAAATCCCGGGAGATGCGAGAGTTGTCTCCTTACAGGGAAAAACCGTTATGCCAGGGATCATCGATCCGTATTATGTATTCAAGAAAACCCAGTCGGCCAATTCCCAACAGACGTTTACGTTTCGCGGGCGAGTCTTCCGTCGCCCCGGTGCCACTTTCAGCGTCGGCAGCTTCAACAACGTCGCGGAGAACTTTTACCCTTACGACGTCGATTTCATGCCCGCACTGCGGAGTGGTATTACCACAGCTCAATTGGTCACCGATGGTCGAGGTTTATCAGCGATCGCCCAACCTGTACCCGATCCCACCCCAGAAATGCTCCTCGCCGACACCGATGGCTTCTTATTCGCAAAAGTCACTAATCAAACTAGCGCACTAGATACCATCCGAAAAAATCTCGCGGGTGAGTCGAGCAGTAGTAGTCGGGGGAAATCAATGACGCGTGCTGAAATGATCGCACGCATGAGGGCCGCTCGACGAGGTCGTAGCGGTACCCCTCCACCCACCAGCGAACCCGCCAAGAAACCAGAGGAAAAAAAGGCGGCGCCCACGAAACAAGAAACAGATCCCATCAAGCTGATGTGGAAAGCAGTTCGCGAAGGTAAAAAACCACTGGTCGTCAACGCCAACAACGCCGCCACGGTTGCCCACCTAAATAAGTTGTTGGAAAAGTCTCAAGACGCAAAAATTCACCTCGTGGCCACCGGACCTAACCTTTTTCAATCTCTGGATGAAATAGGAAACTCAAAAAATATCACGCTCGTGATGCAACCCACGATCGATACCGTGCCCTACAGCTCCCAGTTGATGAACGTTCCGCAGATGGCACACAGCAAAAAAATTCCGTTCGCGATCTCCTTGTCGCTCAACAACAGTCAAATGATCAGTAGCCAAGACGATCCGTTATTCCCGATCGCCATGCTCGTGAAATCTGGGCTACCCCGTGACACGGCTTTACAAGCTCTTACGACTCGTCCAGCCAAAATGCTGGGAGTTGATAAAACACTCGGCTCACTGGAAAAAGACAAAGTAGCTAATTTCCTTGTCTTTCATGGTGACCCTCTGGAAACCGGCAGTCGACTGAAACAAGTATTCTTGATGGGTAAATCCGTTTATGAACGTTAAAACAAACATGATTTCGACAGGCTTGCTGGTCATCGTAATGTCCTGTGTTGCCTCCATGGTTACCGCTCAGGATGACGGTTCGCGTAACCGCCGCAGGGGTAGCGAACCACAACGCGAGGCGAAGCCTGAGAAAAGCGAGACCCCGTCCAAAAAAGAGCAGGCAGGGCCGATCACTGCCGTCGTCGGTGGAGATATCCACACGGTCACCGGGTCGATGATCCGCGGTGGGACTCTGCTCATGCAGGACGGTAAAATTATTGAACTCGGAAATGATGTCGATGTTCCCGAAGGGGCGACTATCATCGACGCCGCCGGCAAAGTTATCACTCCTGGTTTTGTGGCGATCAACATGAGCGGATTGGGCGTTCGAAGCGCTCCACAAAAACAAGACAAGCTCGGAGATGCACTGGATCCATTCGATCGAAATATGAAATTTGCACTCGGCGTCGGCATCACCTCTGGCTGCGTAGAACTCTCCAGTCGTGGCGGTCGCGGACGACGACGTCGCAACGGTGAGCCCGAAGAACGGTTCCTCGGACTCGATCCGAACCCCGAGGAATACGTAACGGAAGCCTTGTTGGATTACGGCGATGAAGACACCTCCCTGTGTCCCTGTTGCGGTCTGCCTGTCCTGCCAACGGAACCGATTACGTCCCGTCCACCAAGCCAACCCCAGCCTCGAAAATTCTCCGCGATTAAGTTGAGTTTTGGAAATCTGGACTCAATGCTGTTGGAAGAGAACGTCTTCTACAGCCCCAACCCTGGCTCACTCACCGGTGCGCTCAATCGCCACAATTGGCGACGAGAAGTGTTGAAAGCAAAAAAAGCGATTCAAGCAGAAGCCGATAAAGCGAAAGCTGCCAACGCCGCCAAATCGGGTGGTAAAGAAACCACCGCCTCCAAGTCGGGTTCCAGTTCAAGTAGTGCTTCGAAATCGGCATCGTCGAGCAGTCGTGGGGGTTCTCGCGTCAACCCGGAGTTATTGCGTTTGTTGAAGCATGAAATCGCTCTACGTATTTCCGCTGAGACTGTTGATGAGATCAAGGACATGGCCGAACTTGCGTCCGAACTGGATTATGATTTGATCATCGAAGGTGGCACCGAAGCCTGGTTGGTCGTGGATGACGTCAGTCAATCGGAAGCCCAAATTATATACACCCCACGTCGACGTCGCAGTGCACGCCGTGGCGCCGAAGAGACCTCTGGCAGTCACGTTGGCTCACCTGGTATTTTCCAAAAATCGGGTATCCCATTCGCTGTTTCAGCCCTCAGTAGCTCGATCAGTTTGGGGGGTCTAGCCGGTCGCGATCTCAGCAGTTTGCCACTCGAAGCAGCCTTTGCTGTGCGTGGTGGTGCCGACGAAAAAACCTCACTCGCTGCGATTACCATCACCCCAGCAAGAATGCTGGGTTTAGACGATCGTATCGGCAGTATCGAAGTCGGCAAAGACGCGGACATCTTGATCATGAACGGCCCGCCCCTCGATTACCGAACCTATGTGGAACAGGCAATTGTGGATGGAAAGGTCTGTTACGACCGAGCCAAGGATCGTGTCTATCCAGTTTTTGATCGCGAATAATAACAGGAAGATCTGCCGTTGCTTCCGCGAACTACGGTTGATCGATATCGCATGATCCAATCCTTTCGACCGACCGCCCCTTGCGGTCGGTTTTTTACGTTCCAAGAGACACATTGGTAATCCAGTCTGCTCTTCTGGCAACGCGATATTGCCTAGACAACGCCTAGACAACGCCTAGATCAGGCCAACTCTCCGTGATCTCATCGCTGCCGCCCGACATCAGTGGTCGGGGTCGAGGATATCTACGACCAAAGCTCTGACTTGCTTGCCTGATTGGTTTTCCCACCAGTGCGAAATCCCGGTCCATTCCACAGCGACGTCCCCGACACGTCGTACTAAGGGCTCTTTTTGATCACTACGATGTTCGACAATTTCGCCTTCCAAGATGTAGGCAAAACCGGGACGTGAATCATGTTGGTGAATCGCAACGACCGCGCCAGGTTCAAAAGTAAGTTCCCGGGCGCGTAATTGTTGCCCTTCCATACCCTTGAATTCTTTAGCCAACTGGAATGCTACTAACGTGTTCACAGCCGACAAACCTTTTGTCACGTCTGGCCCAGTCAAATTCTTAGCGGCGGCGATCGCCTTCTCTTCATCTGGCACCGCGACCAAATCTTCTTGCGTCTGTTGCTGAGCCTTTCCTGCGTTCGCCG
>JAAEPL010000285.1 GCA_024232675.1 Planctomycetaceae bacterium | reverse complement strand
CGGGTTGCTGCTGGCTGCGGTCCCGGGTCGTCCCCAATGAGAGAGTGCCCAGGGGTTGCGGGCCAAGGAATCGAACATGGGGTATCGGACCCTTGGGGATCCAAGATTTGCGCCGTTGTTTAGTGGACCTGAGCACGAAGTTGTTTGATTGTGTGCACGGCATGGCATACGGTGTCTACCGAGACCTTAAACGGGTAAGGTAGGCTGGGCAACCGCGGTGTCCAACTTGGTCGCCGCGGAACGGTCGCACGACAGCTAAGAAACGAACACTCGGCCTCACCCAGAGGAAATGGAATATGCCCAAAACTTGTCAACCGAGTTGGCTTTCGTTGCGCATCCCTTTGGTGATTGTTGGCTTGATGGTGGTCAGTGTTTCAATGCTGGAAGCTCAGCAAGCGGCAAGTCAGGCAGGAACCCGGCTGCCTACTCAAGAACAGGGCAAGCAATTTCGCTTGGAAAGTAAGTCAGTGCGTGGAACCAACGGGCTTCCCGAATGCGTGGCCGAAATTTGGTCAGTGAAGCATGATCGTTTGCTGCACCGTTTTACAATTCCCGGTGTCGGTCATCAGTTTGTTTTCAGCCCAGACCAGTCGACCCTGATCTCCACCGATGATAAAGGAAATCTGGGGACGAGCACCACGATCCGGGCGTTTGATTTGGTAAGCGGCGAGCAACGCTTGTTGGGCACGGGTCCCGGAGATGACGGAGTAAAGCTGGTCTTTGCCGCAAATGGAAAATACTTAGCTGCTTACGGTTCCGTCGGGTTCTTCTCGCGGCACGCGGTGATGGAGCAAGAAGGCAAATTCTGCCTCGCTCGAATCAGGGTCTGGGATATCACAAAAGAAGGTAAGTTGATCGACTTAGACTTTTGTCCGCCAGATAGCGAAGTTAATTTTTTTAACGAAGTGCCTCAGGGTCCCGATCAGATCAAGAATTTTCATCAAAGGTCGGCGCGCGTGACCCCCATGGATTTCTTCTTTTCGCCAACCGGCAACAGCGCGGTTAGCGAGACGTCAGGCGGCCTGTTGACCCTCCATGATTTGCAATCCGGAAAGACTCTGCCCACGACCCATACCTGCTCGGTGAGTGCTTGGACGGTATCCATGTTGTTGACGTTGCAGGCGATCCCAGCGGATATCACACAATTTAGGCTGACTTACCAAAATTACGGAAACGCACTTGAGGGGCGTCCCCAAGCAGGCGTGATTGAGGTGGTGCTGCAAAAGGATGGCTTTTGGCAGATGACTCGGAATGAGAAATCCTTCGGACTCCCTTTCAAAATATCAGAGGGAAGTTACGTGCTGAAGGAGGTGAGTGGCGAACGCAAGTTTGCGATTTTGCCGCTCTTGGGCTTGGAGAAAGACACCAGCTTGAGCGATCTGAATAGCATCCGGCATCCGTTGGGTGTAATTAACATTAGAACGCGCATGCAAAGTATCGAGTTTGAGCTGCAGCACGAAGCGCCTGATACCCAAAAGCTTGAAACGCTGAAACAAGGCGTCGTGACTTGGGGTAAATAGCAGGCCGCTGCAAGTATTGCGAATCCTCGGTGCGCTTCGGAAGCCCGCGCAGGGTGGAGGGCGCAGGTTGTAGGGTTTAACGCTAAATTGTCTCAAAACGCCAAGGCATCCAGCAGTCTGCTCGGCCGCCTATCTGAAATCGAATTGAGAATCGACAGCGTGCGTTCTGTCTCAAAGAGATTCCACCAAACGATTAGTCGGATTAACAAATGCGTGCTCCATTACCGATTCATCGACTGATTCGGGCAGGTGACCCTCCTTGGCCCAGATATACGTGGTGGATTTTACGATCGCCCACAGGGCAGCTACGATTGCGCCGTTCGTATAAAGCACGATTACCAAAGCAGCAATGGCGCCAAGCGAAATATGATGGCTCCCTTGAGTCACCGTTCGAAAATCAATAAATAAGAGAGCGAAAATTAACAAGAGAGCCAAAAGATTAAGTAAGACAAAAGGCAGGCCGACAGTAAAGCCGCGCCGCAAACGACTGTAATTAGCGGATTGGGTTCCGTCACTGCCCGTAATCTTGGACCAGGAATCTACGATCGTCTGTTTCGAATCTCCAATGGCACGAATGGGCCCACAGCCAGTCGCCATGATCGCGGTGATGGAAAAAAAGGTCAGCACGCCCCACGCCATTCCCAACAGCATGGCGACTAACGGTCCGACATATTTAATGCTGCGAACACCCGACAATAAGACACCGACGCAGACCGTGACTAACCACCAAATAAAAAGTTGGGGAAGCCGCTTGAGAGCCATCGCATACCCGTAACCAAATCCACGTTGTTCACTTCTGGCGACCGCCAGAGATTGGCCCGTCAATGCACCGATTGAAAATACACCGACAAAAATATTGATGACGACAAACAACAGGCACCAGCCAAGGTGCATATGCTCAAATACATTCTTGGCATCGTTCGCTATTTTATCGTTCGCGGCTTGAGACATTTTTTCATTCATCAAACCCTCACCCACAGCGGCACTGGCCGCTTCGTTGATGGTGTTGGCGACAGCCAAAGCGGAGACGTCAAACATCTTCGGCCACATTACGACTAGCAATAACAACATGACTAAGATGCGTACGAGCGGGTAACAAAACAGTTTGAAGTCGGAACGAAGAATATCCAGTGCGAACGTTGCGTGGGTTCGTTTTGTGGGTGTTTTCATGCGAAGTAGCCTTTTGCTGGAGCCGAAGGGGGTAGGCCGATGATCCATGCTGGAAGTGCGACGTCTGGAAAAAACGTTCTATAGCTCACAGAGCAAGCTGGCAAGTAAATTGCTGGCAAACGTTTGAGTTTCGGCCACTTCTCTCGCTGGATACGCCGGAATTTGCCAATCAACGGAAGAAAATATCGCCAGGAGAGCGGATAAGGCACGAGGTTTGGATTCGTTAAAGTTCTTGACGCAGTCCAGAATCGCGATACGTTAACGGCCATGACAGGTAACCCACAACAACTATTGCGTGAACGCGGAGTGCAGGTAACTGCACAGCGTTTGGCGGTACTGCAAGCGGTCGGAAAGTTTCCCCACTGTTCGGCGGACGACGTTGCGAACGAAGTCCGTTTGGCCATCGGAACCATCTCTCGACAAGCCGTTTACGACGCGCTGTCGGTGCTCTCGGAGAAAGGGATCATTCGTCGCATTCAACCCGCTGGATCGGCGGCCCTGTATGAGGATCGAGTGGACGACAATCACCATCACCTGATTTGTCGCGGCTGTGGCAAGGCAGTCGATGTCGATTGCGGCGTTGGCAGGAAGCCCTGCCTGACCGTGGTTGATGACATGGGGTACGAGATTGATGAAGCGGAAGTCATTTACTGGGGCCGCTGCCCGCGATGCCTCGAGCAGAAGTCGAACCCGTAAGTTGGATTGTTTTCTGTCACTTCTAATTAATTATTTGGTAATACGTAAAACGTAATACGGATCGTTGGAGACCGAAGATGTTTCAGAACAAAATTTGTAAACGTTTCCCCGCGACGAGAGTGAATCGCGCTCACGCATCGCGGGTGATTTTTTCAATCGGCACCCGCAGTTTGACACTGGGTTGTTTGCTAGTGCTAATTGCTTTGGCACCGTCGAGCTTGCGGGGGCAAGAGGCGTCTGCCCAGCAAAGCCACGCAGAAAATTTTCCTGCCGGCACTCGTTGCCCGGTAACGGGAGTGGTCAGCACCCCCGTGATCGCAGAGAGTAGCGAAAACGCCGCGTTAAAAACCGAGCCCGCCGAGGTAACGAATGCCGTATCCAATTCAACGTGGTGGCCCAATCAATTAGATCTGCAAGTGCTTCACCAAAACTCGGGCCTGAGCAGTCCCTTGGGCGCGAACTTTAATTACGCGGAGGCCTTTTCTCAATTGGATCTGGACGAGGTCAAAAAAGATATCGCTGAGGTCTTAACGACTTCTCAAGATTGGTGGCCGGCCGATTATGGAAATTATGGACCGTTAATGATCCGCCTGGCTTGGCACAGCGCTGGCACCTACCGGGTGGGTGACGGTCGTGGTGGTGCTGCGGATGGAACGATCCGATTCGCCCCGCTTAACAGTTGGCCCGATAATGCCAATCTCGACAAAGCCCGCCGTTTGTTGTGGCCGGTCAAGCAAAAATATGGCAGCCACCTATCTTGGGCAGACTTGATGGTCCTGACGGGCAACGTGGCCTTGGAAACCATGGGGTTTGAGACCTTTGGATTCGGTGGCGGGCGGGCCGACGTATGGGAGCCTCAGCAGGATATTTATTGGGGCCCAGAGAACGAGTGGTTAGCCGATGAGCGGTACCGGGGTGACCGGGAATTGCAGAATCCGCTGGCGGCCGTGCAGATGGGTTTAATTTACGTGAATCCTCAGGGACCCAACGGAGAACCCAATGTGTTGGCTGCGGCCCGCGATATTCGCGAGACCTTTGCCCGCATGGGTATGGATGATGAAGAGACTGTTGCCTTGATCGCGGGTGGCCATTCTTTTGGAAAAGCCCACGGTGCAGCGAACCCCGAAGGCAATGTGGGACCTGAACCGGAAGCGGCCGGTATAGCCGAACAGGGTTTTGGCTGGACGAGTTCTTACGGCACCGGAAATGGCGCGGATACCATTACCAGCGGGTTGGAAGGTGCCTGGACCACGACGCCCGTCACTTGGTCCAACGGTTACTTCGAAAATCTGTTCGGTTACGAATGGGAACTGGTGAAGAGTCCCGCGGGCGCTTGGCAATGGCTGCCCGCTGATGCGGACGCGGCTGACCGGGTACCGGACGCCCATGATGCTGAAAAAGACCACCCACCCATGATGTTTACCACGGACTTGGCTTTGCGCAAGGATCCAGCTTACGGCAAAATTTCAAAACGATTTCACGACCATCCCGAGGAGTTTCGTTTGGCCTTCGCCAAGGCCTGGTACAAACTCACTCATCGCGATATGGGGCCGCACTCGCTTTTGCTAGGCTCGGAAGTTCCCGAACCTCAACGATGGCAGGATCCGATTAAGCCTGTGAACCATCCGTTGATAGATGATCAAGATATCGCGGAACTGAAAACTAAGATTCTTGAATCCGGATTGACGGTGCCCCAATTGGTATCGACGGCTTGGGCAGCGGCTTCGACCTTTCGTAGTTCTGATAAACGGGGTGGAGCCAATGGTGCGCGCATTCGTTTGGCACCTCAAAACCAGTGGGCCGTCAATCAACCCGCAGAGCTGGCCAGAGTCCTTGGAGCCTTTGGGAAAATTCAACAGGAATTCAACAACGCGAATGACGCCAAGCAAGTCTCGCTGGCTGATTTGATCGTGCTGGGCGGATGTGCGGCGGTGGAACAAGCGGCTCGACAAGCCGGACATGAGGTGCAAGTTCCTTTCTCGCCAGGTCGCAACGACGCCAGTCAAGACAACACGGATGTGACCTCGTTTGCCGCGCTCGAGCCATCCGCGGACGGATTTCGTAATTACCAGAGTGGGTACCAATACCGTCCAGCAGAAGTGTTATTGGTTGACCGAGCGCAATTGCTGTCGTTGAGCGCCCCGGAAATGACCGCCTTAGTCGGAGGCTTGCGTGTTTTGGGCGCCAATCACGGTAGCTCCCAGCACGGAGTCTTCACGGCAGAGACGGGTAAACTCAGCAATGACTTCTTCGTCAATCTCTTGGATATGAACACGGTTTGGCAAAAGTCGGCAAGTGATCCGGAAGTATTCGAAGGTCGCGATCGCAGTACTGGAGATGTGAAGTGGACCGGCACGCGTGTTGATCTGATCTTTGGCTCGAATTCTCAACTTAGAGCTTTGGCCGAAGTTTATGCCAGTTCCGGTGGGCAGCAGAAATTTGTTGACGAATTTGTGAATGCCTGGGCTAAGGTCATGAATCTTGATCGCTTTGATTTAGATGCCCAAGCTCGCCAGTCTGAGCAAGAGGAAGTGGCGACGAATCAAAGATGATGGTTTGAGCGCGACCGGATGCACCGGTTCCATCCGCAAAGATTTATCTCGCTGGTTCAAGCCAGCGAGATTTTTTTTAATCAAGT
>JAAEPL010000284.1 GCA_024232675.1 Planctomycetaceae bacterium | reverse complement strand
GATTCGAATTTGGGCTATTGGATTGGGTGCTGCATTAATGGCGGCCGAACCCCAAGTGGTGGAGCGTTGGTTTGAAATTGTAATGAACAAAGAGGAAAAGCCGATGGTCCGTCGTCGCGCTGTTGAGGCGCTACGTGGAGCGCCCACTCTAAGCGAAACGCAGATGGATGCTTTGATACCTTTATTGGCTCACACGGAAAATGCAGCCGACCGTTATTTGCAATTTGGAACGCAGGTGGCATTAAACCATCATCACGAAATTGCCATCCCGTTTTTGAAAAACGCCTTGCAGCAAAATAACGAGGCAACATTGGTAGGCGTTTTGGAGTGCCTTGAGAAAATGGGCCCGAACGCGATGCCGGTACGAAAAAAGATCCGACAGCTTTTCCAATCAGAGAACAGGAATGTAAGGATCGCCGCGGCAACGTGTTATTGGCAAGTGACTCAGCGTCCGGGTCCGATTGTGAAGGTTTTAGAAATCGAGCTGAAGGGTGAACCTGATGATCGTTTGTTGGGTTTGTGTGCGACACTCGGGCCCAAGTCCGCAGCGGTGGCAAATCAGGTCGCGCGACAAATTGAACGGACTCGTCAGGATAAGGAGTTTAATGGCCGCACGTTGACGGCGTTGAGTAGCATGGGTGAAGCTGCCATTCAACACGTCGATCTGTTGGACGCTTGCCTGCAGGATTCACCCAGTCAATGGATGGCTGCCGTGGCGGTCGCCAGAACTAAAATTGCCAATGCCCCGGGACCTGCGGCCCGACATCTAGCGTCGCAAATTGAGCGACAGATGAAAGATAGCCCGTTGAAAGAGGGACGAAACCGAACCGACGTTAATCGTCTGCTGAACGGATTGCGCTTAATGGGTCCCCATGCCGCCGAGGCTCTCCCGGTTGTCGAGAGGGTGGTAAGAGATTGGGATGGTTCTTCCTGGGTTCCGATTCGCGCTTTGCAATCTATGGGTGCGGAAGCCTTGCCCGCGTTGAAACGCCTAGGTGATGATGAGAACTTGAGCGATCAAACACGCGAATCCGCAGCGAAAGCTTACAATCGATCGCTGCGGCAACAGGCTGCAACTGCGGGGAGCGGAAGCGTTAACGATTCGTGAATGAGGCGTTTGTTCGTTTCCGATATCCGATCGCCTCTCTCGTGAAAGGATCAATCGCGAAAGCGTATTTAAGGAAACGCTGCCTGTCACTTTTTCGTCACGAATAGGATGATGGGCGCGTTCTCGTTGAAACTCGCCTCGCCTTCCTCACCATCAATACGGAATCGTACTTTTAGTTGTTTGCGGTCGCCGGGTGCCGGATCGCCTCCGAATACCGAGTTGTATTGCTCTGACGGCAATTTCACCAAAGGCAGGTTACCGGCGTGTTTTTTGAGGGCTTCTGTGACGTCCACAAAGGTCGAGCCGGCTCCGTATTCGGCTTTGAGAATTTCCAGCTTGATGGGCTCCATGCCGACGTCCGCAATCAGTTTCTCGAGTGGGAGATCGTTGTTCGGCAATTTACTGGCGATATTCAAAACGGCCTGCATGGCCTCCATTTTGACCTCGGGGACCTCGAGTGCTTGAACCGCCAATTGGAGCGTCTCTGGATGCGGGTGGATTTGCAATACGCTCAGCACCAATTTTTGCTCGGCAGGTCGGGTCGCTGTTTCAAATGCCAGTTGACACATACGGGCACGTTCCTTGGGTGGCATATTGAATTTTCGAGCGATCCCCGTGTAGCCGCGGAGGGCGCGGATTTGGTATTTGCGTGCGGGGCCGTTCTTGGCCAGATCTAATAGCACCGGTGCGGCATCCAGACTGTTCCATTTTCCTAACAGGCGACTGCCAACATCTTGGAGTTGGGGGTCGTCGCTGTTGGCTGCTCGCCCCAGTGTTACCAAGGCCGTGGGGCCACCCACATCGGCAAGAATTTCCAGCATGGTTCCTTTGGTCTCTCCCTGAGATCTACGCATGGCTCGGGATAATTGAGTCGCGCAGGCATCCTGATCGGGCATGCGGACACTGGCGGCTCGCAGTGCTTTTTGGGCAACGGCCGTGTCACCGCTTTGCTTGGAATTAATCACAAGTTCGATCAATTCCGAAAGATCTTCCGGCGTGACCGTCTCACCGAGCGCCACGAGGGCCGCGTGACGAACCGCTTCGCTGTCGTCGCGTGAAGCGGTCAGCAACATGGGTGTCGCCTGTAAGCGGCGTTGGCCGATCAACTCGATTAGCAGGCGATAGTTATCGCCTTCGGCACGGGACAGCAATTTCAGAATCTGTTGATCGATGGCTACGCCGGGTAAGGCTGCCAAGGCCTCTTTAGCGGCAGCGGACAATTCGCTATCAGATGCCGTGGCGATCTCCATTAGTGTATCTAGGCAGTCCCGATCACCGACTCGCCCCAAGGCTTCGATGGCAGAGAGTTGTACTGGTTTCCGGTTATCCTTGGCAGCATCCAAAATGGCAGAGACTAAAACGGTGTCGGGTCGATCGGACATGGCTTGAAGCATCAACGCAGCGCGAGCCGGGTCGGCCTGTGCTAATTCGCCGGGCAGTGCGCGGTCGATTTCAACGCCAGGAAATTCTCGAATGATTCCCAAGGCCAGCTGGAAACGTTTTTTGTCGTCTGAGCGTAGTTGCTCTAGTAGAAGTGGGATACCGTCCGCTGGGCTAGCCAGTATTGCGCCACGCGTGGCTTCGACAATCCGTTGCATGGGTACATCAGAATTTCGGACGTTGTCGAAAATCTCAATCGCTGTCGCGGATTCATCAGCGGCCAACATTTTCTCTGCGATTAATATGCAACCCTCAGCAGCCGCGGATCGCAGTGGTTTCGATTCGTCCGTCAATAAAGGGCGCAGGGCCGCCAAAGCAGGCGGATTACCAATCCGACCGAGTGCGACCGCCGCCGCCGCAGCAACCTCCCCATTTTCGTTAGCCAGTTGTGATTTTAGGGCTTCTACGGCCGACGCATTTTGACGAACACCGATCGAATTAATCACGCCCACAAGCATCGGGCTATCCACGTTGGGGATCGCCTCAAGCAGCACTTGGTCAGCTTGTTCACCTGGAATGGCTTCCAGTGCGATGCGTGCCCAAGAAGAAAGCTGGGGGTCCGGTAATAGTTTTGCCAATTCGGGTAGGGATTTTACAGAACCATGAATGGCGAGGTGTTTGCAGGCAATTGCTTTTTCAGCGGCACTGGCATCGGAGCTCAGTATATTCAGTTTTTCTTGTTCGATCGCGGCCGACTTGGATGCCTCTTGAGCATCGCCCGATCCCTGAGTCAAACTGGAAAATAGGATACCGCAAAAAAGGATTGCGAATGGTTTGGGGAAGTATTTATTCATGGTTCCGAGGGGCGTGGTTATTGGACGACTTGTTTCTGTTAAGCGGATGGGATGCGGTGCAAGCGCTGGGCGGCTCTAAATTCTATAGTCGCCAAGGTTCCCGTAACGCTTCTGAACGCATTCGGTTAGCCGCTTCGTCGTCAACGAACGAATGGGTTTGGTTATCAAAATTAACTTGACGGTCGAGGGACAAGGCGATGTTCGCAGCATGACAAGCGATATGAGCGTTGCAAGCCGCGTCGGCATTACCACGCGGTTTGCGACGAGTTTTCACGCAGTCGAGAAAATCGCGAACGTGGAACGTTGCCGGATAGCCACCGATCTCATCGACTTCGCGGCCCTCCAGTAAGGCCGGTGAACTCAAGGCAAGTCGGCCACTGTCACCCGCTTCGACCCAACCGTCTTCACCTTCAAAACGTACGGGACAAGATCCCAGGGGGATCCAGCCCTTTTCGCGAAAAATGAGTTCGGTTCCATTGTCGTATCGAGTCACCAATTCTCCATCTTTGGGAGGGTTGTACTCAACCGGTGGCGGGCAATCGCCCACGGCCCATTGGCATAAGTCAACGCAGTGCGATCCCCACTCGAGAACGCCACCGCCACCAAACGCGCCGACGAAGCCTCCGCCCTTTTCAAAGTTGAATCCGTCCAACAACCGTTTGTTGTAGGGGCGATAAGCGGCCGGCCCAAGGTACATATCCCAATCCACGACTTCACGATCGGGTTGTTGTTCCGGTGGCAACCAGCTGCTCATGGTGCTTCGCATCCCAGCAGGATGAGCGTAAACGCGTTTTAGTTTGCCGAGTTTACCGGTGCGGGCTAATTCGCAAGCGAAGGCGAAATGGGGCAAGTTGCGACGCTGAGTCCCAGCTTGAAATACCCGTGCGGTCCGTTGCATCGTGTCCGCCAGGATCAAGCTTTCCTGAATGTTTTTTGT
>JAAEPL010000283.1 GCA_024232675.1 Planctomycetaceae bacterium | reverse complement strand
GGGGTTGGAGATGCGAAATCACACATGTCACCCACGAAAACGTCGGCCTGTAAATCGGCTTTCTTGAATCGCTCTTGGCAATAGCCGATGGCCTCGGGATTCAAATCAACGCCACCCACTTCGAAGCCCCGTTTGGCAAGTCGATAGATCAGACGTCCGGTTCCGCAGGCCGGTTCAAATAAACGCTGCACCTCTCCATCGGCATGGAAACCGAAGCAATCACGCAGAAAATCGCATTCCGCTTGCCAGTCCGAGCCGTAAATGAATTCGTAGTATTTTGGCCAATCGTAGATGGAACCCTTGATGATTTCCAAAAAATCACACCTCAATGTCGAGTTATGTAAAATCGGTATGCCGTATCTCGGTAGAATACAGTAACGTTAGCCTGTTAAATCAGTTAATCGGGGCGATGTATTCACTGTTTTTTAGTACTTTATCGCACGCTACGACGTTTGTAGAATAGGCGATTAAGTGCACGCAGGACACCGTGCATACAAATCCCTAGCTTCCCGGAACGTCGCGCGTTCACATTCGGGATTTCCGTCTCATTTTATTGTAGGTAATTGGTTATGGATTGCGGCGACGTATCCGCCGATGTCAACACGACAGGCGAAGTTTTTGTAGGTCAAGTCAACGAAAGTATTTTCGAGGTTTGCGATACCGAGCTTTCATCGATCGACATCGATTGGTTCGAGGCGAGACTGGATTACGGAAGGACCTATCTTTTCTACCTCAGTTTCGAGGACACGCCACCAGGAATACAGCCGACTATCAATTTGATGGACCGCTCCGGCAACGAAATTTCCGCTTGGGACGACAAAGGTGAGCTGCACGTGCGCTACACGGCCCAATATTCAGGCCGCTTTTACGCAGAAGCGACTCAGGGTTCACTACTCTTTCAAACCCCTTACAGTATCACGGTGGTCGAGATCACCGATGACAACAAGAGCATCGGTCCACCTATCGGTTTGCGAGATGGTTGGGGGAAACTGGACGGCATTGAGGAGGTGGGTGACACCGACTTATTCAACTTCGAAGTTTACGCTGGACGCGACTACCGATTTATCGTGGTCGGCGAAGATGGCGGTTATTCATTGTCGAGCCCCTCGCTTGAATTGTCACGCGATGGAGTCACGATTGGATCGGGCGATCAGTTCATCGGTTACTCGTCTGAATTGCGTGAGACGCTGCAGTTGACGGTGGGTGGCAACATGGGTACGGGAACCTATCAGGTGATTGGCTTGGTTGCTGACGATATTGCTGCGGATGCGAGTACCACCAGCATTCTGGAGTTCGATGCCGACGGTTTGGCCACCAAAAGCGCCTACATCAGTCAATTCACCGATATCGATTGGCATCGAGTGAGTTTGAACGAGGGCGATATTATTCGTGTCACGCTAACCGGCACCGACGTTGATTATTTAGCCACGCCCAACCTCATCCTCCGAGATTCGGAACTGAATGTGGTATTCTCACAGGGTGTCAGGGTTCCGTCGGACGATGCGAAACTGGAAACCTATTATCACGTAGAAACGACAGGTGATTATTTCGCAGTGGCCCGAACCAAGTTGGATAACTTCAACGGTGCCTACGAAATCTCGGTGGAAAAAACGCGGACACCAATCGAAAGTAATGATCTTTTCGGGCGGGGGCCAACATCCCGTTTATTACTGGAAACTCCTGCGAATATCCCCGTAGCAGATTTGGTCGATCTCAAAGGACTTACGCCTTTTGCCTACGAGGTTTACTCCTCGGTTCCGTTGAATCGGAATGGCACAACGATGGCGGCAAATAAAACTTACGGCATCATTAACAGTGAAATAGGGCTGTGGTCAGTCGACCCGAGTCTGGCTACCGAGCCGGGTGATTTGATGGTGCGAGCCGTTGTTTCGGGTGATTGGAGCGAATGGAAGAAATTCGAAACGACCCCGGCATCAGTACCCGATGGCGTGGTTTCCTCAAGTTTGTGGGAGGGCACGGAACCCATCACTTACCGATTTGTGACGTCGCAGCCGTCCTATTACGCAGCGGGTGAGTTTGGCGAATTTGTGCCGATGCCCGAATTCTCCGGAATCGGGACGTCCATCACCGATGTCTTCGATGATTTCACGAAAATTACGGGGCGAGAAATCAAAGCGGCAGCGGATGGCGTTGAAGCAGATATGAATATCTTTGCTGGCACGGATGTCGGAATGCCATTCCTCTCCTACCTACCTGCACCATTGCAGGGCGGTGATATGATTTTCAATTTCGCTGATTTGCCCTCCGGGGCGCCGAACACGCTGCAACAATTTCGCATGGTACGCGCGATCGGACCGGCGCTCGGATTGGAGTTTAATCTACTTCCGCAGATCGAGTCTGCGATGGGCTCGCAAAATCATCCCGATGCAATTCTCCCGCAAAACTTTGGGGCCATCGATTGGTTGGCATTGCGTGAATCGTATGGTTCCGCCCTGTTGGATCCCAACGATGTGCAATCCGATTTTGTGAATTATGACCTGAGTTCTGAACTGACAATTTCTACCATCGGATTCGAAGGGCGCAACATCGTCGTGGATGTCGGTTCGGCAAGCGAAGGCTTCATGATCGATCTGCGGGATGGAAAAAGCAGTTACGCTCGGGAAGAGGGCGTCATCTCTTCCGAGGTGGTGGTTGCTTACGGCGCTCAAATCCTTAACGGGATTGGTGGAGATGGCGATGACTTCATTCATGGCAATGGTTTGGCCAATGTCCTGCAAGGTGGACCAGGTAGCGATTTCTTGGTTGGGCACGAAAACGACGACACCATGATTGGTGGTGTAGGCGATGATGTCTTCATTCACTATTTCGGTGATGGGAATGACCTGATTACTGATGCAGATGGAATTGACACATTGTGTTTCTTTGGCCGCGGCCCCTTCGAAATTGACGACCTGACGAACGATTACCTGTTCACACGCAACGGAAACTTTCTTGACATTGAACTGACCCTCGACGGAGGACCAAGCGAAGGTTCTGTGCGGATTGATACCGGACAATTCGGAGTTGGTATCGTCGAAAGTCTTGAACTTTGGCAAGGAGACCAATTCCGACAACGAATTAGTTTGTTTGACCTCTGGAGTGACCTGTCGGACGGACAAACGTCTCGATTCATGGTGACCGGCGAAGCGGATAATTTCGGAAATCTAGTTGTCCCTGTCTAAATGATTGGTACCCTTTAACGAGGTGTCGGCGGGAACGGGAACGTTCCCGCCAACTCAAGGGTTCCCGACTCGTTGCCAGCGGCCTAGGTTCATTGACGAGCGAGTAAGCCCCGCCATAGCGAATCTTTTCTCTCGACTCGATCTTTTCACAAGGGGCTTTGGATGAAGGAAGCAAAAGCGATGAGGCTGCGCTATTCTGCCCGACGGCAATCTTTCAAGGCTTTTACGTTGATCGAATTATTGGTGGTTATCGCCATCATTGGGATTCTGGTGAGTTTGTTGCTGCCGGCGGTCCAGCAGGTCCGCGAATCTGCTCGACGCATCCAATGTGCCAATCAATTGAAACAAATGGTTCTCGGTACATTGAACTATGAATCGGCGAACAGAAAGTTTCCGCCTGGTTTTACCTTTCCCTATAACACGATGTGGTCCGCGATGATCCTGCCGCACATCGAGCAGGGTAATTTGTACAGCCAAATAGACGTGGAAGGGGATTGGACCGCCTCGCCCAATAGGGAAGCGTTGGGTGTTGCGCTGGATATTTTTCTGTGCCCCTCGGCTTCGATTGTGCCCGTTCAATTCGACGAATCGATGGGAAACGATCGCGTCAATTCCTGTTATTTAGCTGTCTCCAGTGGTTTGCGAGATCGCGAAGCGGGTGAATTACCATGGTGCGGGATGGGTAAATATCAAGGATATCCCGAATCTGACGGTGTCTTTTTCGTGAACAGCAAGACCCGCGCCGCTGAGATTACCGATGGATTATCCAATACTTTGGTGTTAGGCGAGTCGATACCGGATCAGGAGTTTCTCGACGTCGATTTCGCAGGGAATGTTCAAAAAGTGGACCATTGGATTCTTGGTTCCAACGAAATGAACGATGTTCCTCCCCCTGCCAACTCAAACGAAATTTCGGAGTGTCTAGGTTCCACTGCTGTCCCGATTAATTCGTTGGATATTGCCGATGCTCCCATTGATTTCAAAGAGCTTTGTTTTGGGAGCGCCCATATTTCGGGGGTCAATATGGGGTTTGCGGATGGTCACATCACGTTTTTGTCCGATCAGGTCGACGCTCAGGTGTATAGCGCTATGGGGACCCGTGCAGGGGCAGAGGTGGTGAATCGCCTCGATTGAGCGGGCCGCCGTTGTGTAAACGCCGACACAGTCCCTTGGCCGCGAGGATTCCCATCGCTGTGAGGGTATCCAACGAGCGAATTTTCTCATGCCCCGGGGTGTAATCTTTTTTGGTTCGCCTGAAATACTTGCGAAATCGTCCTCGGCAATCTAAAACCTTGGCAATCATTTATTCTGTTTTGGCGGACCGTATTGCTGGTTGATTTAATGACCGAGATGAATCTTTTGAAGTCGGATAATGTGTCGGCCGTTTTGCAAGATGCCATGCAGGCAGGCAACGGTGTTCTCAGGCTTACTCCTACGTGGGTCCCCCGCAGTTTTTTGCATCCGGGCAAGCGACTTAAACTGCACCCGGATGACTATTATGCGTTAGGCGCGAACCGAGGCGGGATCGACGAACGTTGGTTCTCCAGCACCACTGAGGCGGCCAATGAAAATCGGCAGTGGCATGAGGGTTTGAGTTTTTGCCGCTTTAACGGCCAGCAATTTTTGTTGCGAGACGCGATTGCAGAAGATGGCAAGACTTTGATCGGTGCTGAAATGTGGGACACCTACGGCAAGTGGCCCGTCTATTCCAAGTTTTTTGACAACATGGGACCGATTCCGCACCACATGCATCAAGGATTTGAGGACGCCGCGTTGGTAGGGCAGGAGGGCAAGCCTGAGAGTTATTACTTCCCGCCGCAGTACAACAATTGCGATAACCACTTCCCGCATACTTTTATGGGGTTGGAACCGGGTACTACGCCGGCGGATTTGCGACGCTGCCTTGAAAACTGGAACAAGGGTGATAATGGCATCCTCGATCTATCCAAAGCCTACCGCCTGCAACGCGGCACCGGATGGTTGATTCCACCTGGTGTCTTGCACGCTCCCGGTTCGCTATGCACTTACGAACCCCAGTGGGGGAGCGACGTGTTTGGCATGTTCCAAAATATTGTAGAGGGCAGGTATGTGCCTTGGTCATTATTGGTCAAAGATGTTCCGGAAGATAAACATCAAGATCTCGATTTCATTATTGGTCAACTCGATTGGGAGAAAAATGTGGATCCCAATTTCAAAGCCAATAATTATTTAGAGCCCATAGAAGCGGACCGTGGTGAAGGTTGGGTTGACCGCTGGGTTGTTTACGGAAGAGTGAATCAGAAACAGTTGTTCTCGTCAAAGGAGCTCACGCTCCAGCCGGGTGCCAAGTGCACGTTGCAGGACCCCGGCGCCAGCGGTTGGATCACCGTTCAGGGTAAAGGTCGGATCGGTAATCTGGATCTACAAACGCCCGCCATGATTCGTTTTGGCGAACAGACAACGGACGAAGTATTCATTACGCATGCCGCCGCGACGCAGGGTGTTGAGATTGAAAATCTTGGCAGTGAACCTCTGGTCGGCTTACGCTACTTTGGTCCTGACGTATTCGCTACCCTGCCGGCAGTCGGCGCACACCGCCAATCATCATCTTAATTATTTTTATCTCATTGGTAGGCTATGACAAAATTAAAGCTACACAACGCTATGTGGCCCGGACTCGTTGGCAAAGGTGATGAGGAGGGGCAGGAACCCCCTATCAGCTTGGAACGTATGTTGGAATTGACGGCCGCTGCCGAAGTGGATGGCCAAAAGTTCGATGGAATTGATTATTTTCTCTTCCTGCCGCACACCGATCCCGATGCCAGCGATGATGAATTAAAAGCCATCGCAGATTTGATCGCCTCGAAGGACTTGAAGGTGGGATCCTTGGTCGCACCCGTCTGGCCAGGCACGGTGGGCGACTCGGCGATGGGGGACGATGCCCAACAAGCGAAATTTTTAGATGCTGTGACGAAGGCTTGTCGCATCGCCAAGATTTTTAATGAGCACGGAGTTCGTGACTACGGTGTGATTCGTATTGATTCTGCCGAGCATGGTGTGGAGGCTTGGCGGGCAAATCCGCAAGCGAATACCAAACGCATTGCAGACACCTTTCGCAAAGCCGCTGAAATTGCTGGCGAGCATGGCGAAAGGCTCGCTGCCGAAGGCGAAATCTGTTGGGCCGGCATGCACTCGTGGCGAGATATGCTGAATCTGCTTGAGGAAGTCGGTATGCCGCAGACGCTCGGTTTTCAGGCAGATTTAGCGCATACCTACCTCTTTTTAATGGGCTACAACGCTCCAGAGCATGCTTTGCTGAACGCGGATTACAGCGAAGAAGCGTTCTACGCAGCCTATCAGCAGATGACCGACCAATTGCGCCCTTGGACGATCGATTTTCATGTTGCTCAAAACGACGGTGAGGTTCATGGTGCTGGCTCTCATGATAAAACGGGCAAGCACTGCCCCGCCGATGATCCCAATGGGAAATTGGATATCGTGCGCTGTTCGCAGTACTGGTTAAAAGATTCAGCGGACCGGGGCATTCAGCACATTTGCTGGGATGGATGCATGTTCCCCAACACGGTGCTAGAGACTCCAGAAACATGGAATACGATCCTCAAATCTATGATCGATGTCCGCGACAGTATGCAGGCTTAAGCCGTAGCGAATCCCTGACCTGATGTGGATGGTCGCCAACATCAGGCCGTTCCCTCGTTGGCTTCCAGCTTTTGAATTGGTAAAGCCAACGCGGTGGTTCGCCGGAATAAAAAATTACACGTTAAATAAATTTAAGGGACTGTAGGAAACATGAGTGAGCACAAACCACTGAACATTGGCATGATTGGATACGGTTTCATGGGCCGAGCCCATTCCAATGCCTATTGTAAAGTAGGCAATTTTTTCAAGACAAAGCATCGACCTGTGCTGCGTGCCGCTTGCGGGCGCAATGAAGAAGCGGTCCAAGCCTTTGCTGATAATTGGGGCTATGAATCCACTGAAACCGATTGGCGAGCCTTGATCGCGCGTGATGATATTGATGCGATTGATATTTGTGTGCCCAACAATTTGCATAAAGAGATTGCCATTGCGGCTGCCGAAGCCGGCAAGATGATTCTGTGCGAGAAGCCGCTTTCTATGGATGTAGCGGAAGGCGAGGCGATGTGTGAAGCGGTTGAAAAGGCCGGTGTCACGAATATGGTTTGGTATAACTATCGCCGAGTCCCCGCAGTAACGTTGGCCAAAAATCTAATTGACGAAGGCCGCTTGGGACGAATTTTCCATTACCGGGCAAATTTTCTGCAGGACTGGACCATCGCTGAGGATGTACCGCAGGGTGGGGCGGCACTGTGGCGTTTGGATGCTGCCGCGGCGGGATCGGGTGTGACCGGAGATCTTTTGGCACATTGCATTGACACTGCGTTATGGCTGAACGGGTCCATCCACGACGTAACGGCGATGACCGAGACATTTGTGAAGGAACGCATGCACAACCTGACCGGCAAGGTCGAGCCCGTCGGTATTGATGATGCCTGTGCCTTTTTATGTCACTTCGAAAATGGTTCGTTAGGTTTATTTGAATCCACACGCTACGCCCGCGGTCATAAGGCGTTGTACACCTTTGAGGTGAACGGCGAGAAAGGGTCCCTGCGTTGGGATCTTCACGATTTGCATCGCCTGGAGTTCTTTGATCATGCCGATGAAAGCGCCGTGCGAGGTTGGCGAAATGTCCATGTTACGGATCATGGGGGAGATCACCCCTACATGGATCATTGGTGGGTGCCCGGTTTGCAAATTGGATACGAGCATAGTTTCGTGCACCAAGTCGCCGATTTTCTGGGCGGGTTGGATCGCGGCGAAAATGCGGGCCCGACATTCCGAGATGCGTTAGAGACGCAAAAAGTCTGTGATGCCGTACTGGAAAGTGCGAAAACAAAATCTTGGTGCAATATCAGCTAACTACGTCTGCCGGGCCCACACTGCTTCGGTGAAATAAGGCTCGGCTTGTACCATGAATTGCTTTTCTCACGCCTATCGATTTCTTGACAGGGATCCTCACTTCATTGTGGGGACCTGTGTGCCTGATTGGCTGTCGATGGTGGCGCGGAAAACTCGGGCACGAGAGAAGTTCGCCGCAAAGTTTGTCGATAGTTCCCAATTCGAGTTGGGGCAGTTGGCGGCCGGCATCGTTCGGCACCATCAGGATGATTATTGGTTCCACGAAAAACGCGAGTTTGTCGAGACGAATTTGCAATTCGCGATTGAACTGCGTGAATTGTTGGGTGCCGATGCAGGATTTCGCCCACACCTGGCGGGGCATATTTTGATCGAAATGTTGCTGGATGCTTATCTGACCGAACAGGATCGCTCGCAACTGGATGATTACTACGCGAAAGTCGAGTCCGTGGATCCAGCCTTTGTGCAGGAGTCCATTAACCAGATGGCTGGCATTCCGACAGACCGTATCGAGAGCTTTTTACCTCGCTATTTGCAGGAAGCGTATCTTTACGATTACGTTGATGACCAGCGAACTCGATATCGACTCAATCGTGTTTTACACGCTGTGAAACTAGCCGAATTACCAGAGTCATTCCTTGAGTGGCTTCCCACGGCCCGAGAGCGGGTTTATAAACTGGCACCTCGAATGTTGACACCGCCGACGTAACCCATTCAAAATACAGATACTTAAACGTTGCACCCAAAGAGAGAATTATGAAATACGGTATGAACCTGCTGCTCTGGTCCGGTGAATTGAATGAGGACCTGATGAATGTCTGCCTGTCATTAAAGAAGATGGGCTACGACGGCGTCGAAATTCCCTTGTTCAATTACGATTTGGACTACGCCGAGTGGGGAAAACGGCTCGATGATATGGGGCTGGAGCGGACGGCGGTGACGGTCCGTACCGCAGAAGACAATCCCATCAGTCCCGATGCCTCGATCCGCCAAGCTGGTATTGAAGCCAGTAAGAAAGCGATTGATTGTTGTCACGCCATGGGCGCGTCCCATTTGGTCGGCCCTTTTCATTCCGCACTCGGCGAATTTTCCGGAGCGGGACCAACTGAGGACGAATGGAAATGGGGTGTCGAAAGCATGAAGGCAGTCGCCGAACATGCCGGTCAAGCAAACGTCATGTTGGCGATCGAAAGCCTCAACCGTTTCGAAACCTACTTGCTAAATACGATTGCGGATGCGGTTCGATTTGCTCGGGACGTGAACCACCCCCATTGCCGAATCATGTACGATTCCTTCCACGCTAATATCGAGGAAAAGGATATTGCAGAGGCAATTCGTACCGGCGATAACGCAATCTGCCACGTGCACATCTCAGCCAACGATCGCAGCACTCCGGGCACTGACAATATCGATTGGAAAGCCAATTTTGAGACGCTGGGTGAAATTGGCTACGACGGATGGATGGTCGTCGAAGCATTTGGATTAGCATTACCGGAACTGGCAGCGGCGACCAAGATTTGGCGACGCATGTACGACACGGAAGAAAAACTAGCCTGGGATGCGTTGGAGTTCATGAAGGCACATGCGATTGTGCCTGCCTAGGTCACACCCGCACAAAATAAAAGGCAGCGCTTCGTCGAGTGGAGGCGCTGCCTTTTCTGGTTTTTAGATTGCTTGTAAGTTTCGCAGTTGTGCCTGCGACCTATGGGCTAATTCAGCTCGCGGCCCTCCCCTGACGAAGTACCTGCTCCGTCATTTCCCTCGCCGCCTCCGGAGACCTGTTCGTCGGCTTCCGATTCCATGGCATCGGTCATCTCCGCAGCATCCAGTGCGTCCTGTCGCTCAACGGAAACGACTTTACCCTGGTAGCTGAGGATTTCCTCGATGCGTGAGAGTTTGCCACGGAAAAATGGGAATAGAGGAGTGCGGTAGAGTCCAACCACGCGTTTCATCTCAAAAATCGGTTTGTTCATTCGAGTCTTCAATGTCAGGGAACCAACGCCCGCAACAAATAACTCTAGGTAATCCAACGGCTCGTTTTCCGTTTTCAGTCCGATCAATTCAAACCGTTCACCTTTGCCTCCCAGGCGATTGATGGTCAGTCCCGATTCATCGATGCGAACTCGCAGATGGGTACGACTCCAGATGAAATTCCCCAGCCAGATAATAAAGAAGACGATCGCCAAGGCGAAATAGGCACCGGCGTTTGCTTGAGGAGCCAATCCGGCAAGGATATTCGCAGACTGGGTGAATACCTTAATCAAACCGGTGACTTCCAGTACCACCGGGATTCCCACAAAAGTACCCAAGAGGCCGAACATCAGCCAAAATTTAGATTTTGGCATGTTAAATCGAAAGGCTACGTACCAGACCAACATGACGGTCAGACCAATCCAAAAAAGCATGGACGCGTTGGGCACCCACTCAGGTACCGTCTGATCCGCGCCTTTGGCCAGCTGCGCCGGTAACGAGGCCAAACCCAGTAACGCAAAGAGCGTCGCAGGGTAGGCTGCGAGGATGCCGGGGAGGTGATCGTATATCACAATCGGTTTGACGCTGGAGACCGGTTTGCCTGATGCCATGAAATTTTCCTATCCGTCTAAAAATGCACCGAGCATGCAGGCTTGGTACGCTATGTAATCAACTGGGTATTCGCTCGTCCGACCGTTTTATTGGTCGAAATTTCCATTGGTCGAGATTTCCGTCTTACTATTCGCTTCGCGGCTTTTGCCAAACGATCTGCTGGGATCGAATCCTAGCGGGATTTTCGTGGTTCGTAAACGTCGCCGCTTTGCATACCTCCGGCAAACACCGAGTCCGCAAGGGAGAGGGTGATTTTTTACCGCTGATAAATGGCTCGATGCCTACTATTTCTGTTGGAAAAGCCAAACCAATCCCATCCGTTTGGTCTTCTGTTATGCGTGTATCGGGAAGCCTAGCTTGATTGAAATCCCCTACCAAGAGATCAGGTTTTCCGTCGGCGTTAAAATCACCAGCGGCGAAGTGTCGGATGGGCGCTTCCAATTGAAAATCTTGCCCGCTTGTCGGGGCGATAAGAGATCCCCAGCAAAGCATTGTGGCAGTGAGTCCAATCAAAGCAAACTTCTCACATTTCATAGAAGCACTCCTTCGTAAGAGATGGTTTCTCGCCCGGAGCACTTCATGGTATCGAATCTTGCTTGAAGATTCATTAACTACGGAGTAATTCCCGGTCTGGAAGCTAAATGCCGTCGTTTTCGCAGCGGAAGTGCGTGATTTGCCGGTATCGCTCGCGGCGTGTTTCGCATTCGGCAAGCCTTATCGCCGATGCTCACGAGCTTTTCGCTGTGCTCGCTGTTTCGTTTGAAATCGCTTTTTTCGTTTGGCGTCTTTGATTTTTTTCTTCTCTTCCTTTTCTAATATTTGTCGAGCGGTATCGATTTTTTCGATCTCCATCATGGAGGGGGTTTCCAGCGTTAAGCGTCCTAGCGTTCCCTGACGCAATTCGGTGACCAGGATCTTGCAGGTGCGATCAAGGTCAACGACTCCACTACGTCCCAAGCAACCTCGTTTACGTCCGATCGCTTCAACCAGTTGTTCCACGTCTTCGGGGACCTCTTGCAATCCGAATCTTTCCTGCAGCCTTTCTGGGAAATGTTGTAGGAGGAAGCGGCCAACGAAAAATCCAACGTCTGCATAATCCAAGGCGGTCTCTTTGATGGAACCGATGGCCGCTAGGCGATACCCACTTTTGATATTTTCCACATTCGGCCACAGCACGCCGGGTGTATCGAGTAGGAAAATACCATCGCCAATATTGATTCTTTGTTGACCTTTGGTAACCGCCGGTTCGTTGCCTGTTTTCGCAACTTTTTTGCCAGCCAGAATATTGATGATCGTTGATTTGCCGACGTTGGGAATTCCCACGACCATCGTCGTGATTGTCTTGCCAGATTTATTCGGCAACATCCCAATGATGCCCGTTTTGAGTTTTCGGATGGTGGGGATTTCTTTCGTCGTCACAGGACGTGCTTTCACTCCCGCCGTCTTTTCGAAATGGGTAATCCAAGTTTGGGTCAAATCCGGGTCAGCCAAGTCAAATTTGGCGAGAACTTTCAGCACAGGTTTATCACCACGGAGTTCCGCCAGCATGGGGTTTTCACTGGACCAAGGTATGCGGGCGTCCAGAACCTCGATTAACAAGTCGACTTGGGGCAGTGTTTCTTTGATTTGCAGGCGGGCCTTGTGCATGTGACCCGGAAACCAGTTGATTTTCATGAATGTCCTTTGATCCGATCGCTACCTCCTCGAAAGAGAATTGGCAGCGAGCAGGCGGTAATTATTGAGGAGCGTTTCGCTCCGTCGACCCACAGTTACTCCATTGTAGGTTAAGCGAATCGGCTTGGTAAGTTTGGTGGCAGGGTGAAGCAGAGCCTTTGTGATGAGCGGAAAGCGATGCAGTGCGCAAAATCAAAGCCGCACCTTGGAATGGTAATGACCCGGAGGATTGTAGAAAAATTACAATAAACAGGGCTTTTAACACCAGCGGGTGCGGCTCAGATTTTATTACGTCTGGTCTCAAAACCGATGAGAGAATCCGTTATTCCTTTTCAACGCGTTCGTAAACAATAGCACGCTCTGGTGCGGAATCCCAACCTGCGAATAGCCCGGTATGTTCGTGCCATCTACCATTGTGGACTTTATAGGGAAACAGCATGGAAAACGAATTAATTTCTTGACCCTCGGCTGGCTCAGGGAAAATCACCACAGGATCCGAAACTCGAAAAAAGTTAATTCCGTTGTGGTTTTCGAGTTCCATTTTTAAGCTTCGTTTTAACGTTAGGTCTCCATCTTTATCGTAAAGCTCGAATACCTCTTGGCCCTCTGAAATTCGTTTAATGCGATGTCCTTCGCCTTCGGGAGCTTTCCAGACACCGGTTAGTTTTTTCCACTCAGAATCCTTCCACGAGTCATCTCTTGGCCCTGTCAATAAGGTATTTCGTGCGCCCTTTCTACGTTTCCAAAGACTGGTAACGGAGGGTTGCTCTTCGCCGTTCAATGTATAGCTATTGATTTGCTCTTTGATCGTGTCTTTGTCGACGACGGTAACCTGACCTTCGTAATTGGATTTCCCTTCAGGTCCTTGGCTGCTGCCTGTCAATTTCCACTGGTTTTTTCCCGTAGATTCCCAAATCGTCGTGCCCACACTGCCGTCCTCATAAAAGGCCCACCAGGTGAATTGGTTGTTTTTGGGATCAACTCCCATGGTCGCCACGAAAGGTGCCGCACCTCCCTTGGCATGAACGGCTCCGAATTTATCCCCGACTAAGTGGAGGTGAGTATGTTCTTCTTGACCGTCTTCTTTCTGGCAAACCCAAGTGCTCCCGCCTGCTGCCTTCATCCACGTGGCAAACGACTGGGCACCATTTTCATGTTGTCCTTGAGCATTGGCCGTTAGCATCAGACCGAATGCAACCGCGAAAATTAGTGAGCAAGTGTTCTTCATTATCGTCTCCCCTGATCAAAATGAAATTAAAAGTGACTTAGCTTGGCCACTGATTCTACACGTTTTGAGTGCCCGCGACTGCTTACTGAAACGCACCTTGGCACGGTTGCAAATTAGGGAGAGATATTGTTAAGGCGGGTTTTTTACCTTTCAGTTCGGAGCGCACTCTTTCGTTTGAGGCGCGTACGCAACTCACAACAATTTCGGTGAAACCGTAGCCAAAACGCCTCGGAAATGGCGAACACCTACACCACGCAACATTTGGGTTCGCTATTGAGATTTACGAACGGGCCGGTTAGCTCCCGTTTTATTAAGCCAAGCCTTAAGTTGGTTCTCCATCCGCAGTGTCCTCTCAGGCTCGCTTTGCGAAAGATCTATAGCTTCGCTGATATCATCGCTTAGATTGTATAACTCACTTTTTTCATCATCATAAAAATAAACCAGCTTGTAATCTCCCTCCCGCATGGCACTGCCCAATCGGTTTTTCTTATGGAATGCATAGTTGGGATAGTGGAAAAAGAGCGCTCGCTCAGGCCAATTGTTGGGTTGGTCCAGTAAGGGTTTGATATTGAGTCCATCCGATGAAATCGATGCGGCCGGGAGTCTCGCGGCTTCATAGATGGTCTGAAATAGATCCATCGTAATGACGGGGGTTTTACAGATTGTTTCCGGCTTCGTCACGCCGGGCCAACGAACGATCAGTGGCACTCGGATACCCCCTTCGTACAAGTGACCTTTTTCTGCACGTAAGGGCCGGACATCCGCCGCGAAAGGTCCATTGTCTGACGTGAAAATCACGAGCGTGTTGTCATCAAGACCCATGGCGCTGACGGCTTTCATGAGATGTCCCACCGATCGATCCATGCCCTCGATCATGGCCGCGTAGGTAGGATTTTTTAGCGAGGTATCCTCCGCTTTTTGGCGTTGTTCGTATTTCTTAATCAACGAATCAGGTGCCTGAAATGGGTAGTGCACTGAGTAATTCCACCAACAAACAAAGAAGGGCTCGGATTGGTGGTCACGAATAAATGTGACGCATGCCTCGGCTAAAAGATCGGGTAGGTAAGGATTGCCATCGTCTTCCAGTTCCGGATTCTTATAGGGCGAGAAATAGCTGGGAGGACCACCAAAGTCACAGCCTCCAACATTCACATCAAATCCCTGATGTTGGGGACGCAAATTCGGCTCGGACGGTTCGCCCGCGCCCCGGGGACGGTGCGATAGGTGCCACTTGCCAAAAAATCCCGTGGCGTAGCCGGCTTGCTTTAGATGCTCCGCCAACGTGACCTCTGCTAAAGGCAAGTGTCGTGTCCAGGCGGCACTTTCTAAATCAGATTGGGGCAAGCGAAAGCCGGGAGGGTGACCGCCTGCGTGGTTTGTGATTTGCAACCGAGCTGGCGATAAACCTGTCATCAAGGCTGCTCGAGTCGGCGTGCAAACTGGGGAGGCAGAGTAGGCGTCCGTAAAACGCATGCCTGATTTTGCCAACTGATCGATTGCGGGTGTATCGACCATGGAATTCCCGTAGCAGTGCAAATCTTTCCATCCCAAGTCATCCGCCATGATGAGAATGATATTGGGACGGTTGGCTGCTTTTTTTCGGCTAGGACATATCTCTTCGGCGTGGCTCCAAAGGGGCAAGACACTGCACAAGATCGTCCATAGAAATAGAACTTGCCGTTTAGGGTTTTTCATGGAAAGAGTTCTGGAGAAGTGGTGATGTTCGCCCTATTTTGCTTTGATTTTGGGGGGGATAGGCGTTGGCAATTCGTATTTTTCAGGAAGTTTTGGTAACCACTTGGGTTTAGGGTTGAGGCCTGCTCCATCGATAAACAGCCAGGTTTTTCCTTTGTCTTCGGAGATGCCGAGCAAATAGGAATCCGCCTTTACCTCGGCGTTGGGAATTGTCATTTGCATGAAGGTTGGGATGATCGCAAACACATATTCGGGCGTCCTTCCAAGGTCCTTAGGATCACCCAATTTGAAACCCTCGATCACCATGCCACCAGATTTCATTTGGTTCATCTGGGTTTTGATAGCCTCTAAAGCTTTTTCACTTCCGCCGATCGATTCAAGGGCCGGTTTAAAGGTGAGCTTGATGACAGTTTCGTAATTTTCTTTAAGCGTGGCATCGACCATTGCTTGAGCTTGTTTACCTGCCTGCTTGAGGAGTTTGGCGTCGTCGGCCTCCTGCGCGATTGAAATCGAGGGAAATAATAACACCACGCAAAACGGCACCAATAATTTTGAATTCATAGCGAATGAGTCTCCAGTGAAAGGGGGTCCACCATCGAATCATATCTCATCAGCTGTCACGAAAATATGCGATACTGGCTTTTTTTCCGAGAAGTTGCCTGAGCCATTGAATTTAATAAGTCGCTATTTTCTAATTCTGTGGTTGATTTGATTCGGTGCTCGCATCGTATTTTTACTGTTTAGCAGAACGCAAATAAATTAATGAATCCTAGCTCTCCTGTATTATTCTGTACCGCTTGCGCGCAACCATTCGATCCGGCCGAATTTGCCGCTGGAACGCCCGAGTGTCCCGATTGTCACTCGGTTCTGGTAGGACCCCACCCTGAACCTTGCCCGGCATGCCGTGGACCGGTAACACCTGATGGTTTTATGTGCGTAAGCTGTGGGCCAATTACTCAAGAGATCGGTGATGGAAAAGCTCGTTTGAAAACTCTTTTCAAATCGTTTTTCGTAGGAGGGCTAGGAGGCTTTCTGCTTTGGCAAGCCATTTCTTCGGTTCAGTCCGGGGTCTTTCGTATTGCGCGTCGATTTGTCTCCTATAACGTTGTTAGGGCGGATGAACCCGTATGGTTTTGGGTTAACGTGTCGCTCACAGGGATCGTCGCGGTGTTGATGATCGTCGTTTCCCTGGTGATGGCTTATTCCAGTTGGAAAAATCGTGACTTAGTGACTTAAAGCGCGATTACCGAGTTCGCGATCAACTTTGAATTAATGCGGATTGAGAATCCAAACGGCAAGAGTCGCGACACCGCTGATGCCGGCAAGCATCTTAACCAGCTGAGCCGCGGTGAGGATCCTCGAATGGTGTGAGCGCTACGCATTTTACCGATAGCCAGCGACAGACTCACTTTCTCGACGGGCAGGGAATCGACAGTGTAACCCTTCCGCAGGACCGTCAATGAAGAATGGGTCGGTCTTGGAGTTGATCTCTTTAGTAGGTAGAGGTGTCTGAAAAATTAGGTCTCTGCAACTTTGCATAAAACCAAGCTTCGGACGG
>JAAEPL010000282.1 GCA_024232675.1 Planctomycetaceae bacterium | reverse complement strand
TGTGTGCTCTCGGAATGCCTTAATTCAATAACCGACTGGCGAGCGATGGCATCTTGCCAAATAGGATCGCTCAGATGCCCATCTAGCCATGGTCTTGATTGAGTGGGATAGCAGACGGAGAAAGACTGGGGACCCATTACCTGATGCTGGTTGATGGCGATTTCCCGAAAAGCCACCTCGTTAACGGAAGCATCGGCCGAGTTGGTAAGGCGTTTGAGTTGTTCAGTGACGGAAATCATCGGGTCTAATCTGCGGTTCAAACCGATGCGTGCCAAAGCGTGTCGCCCTTGATCCAGTGCGGTGGAGTCGACCAAGGAGAATGATTGGCCGATCGATCGAGCTTGTTGGAATCGTCGGCGAAACATTTCTCGCCGATCGTCTTCGCTCCATTCACTGGTCGGTAGCGGCTGATCTTCATTTCGCGGATCTTCAACTTCCCAAGCCACGACATTTACGTTGCCAAAACTCTGTTGTACCGGTCGAGTCATTGGTGTCGTGCCGGAGGGAGTTTGTAGCGGGGGAGTCGATTGAAACTCCTTCGCGCTCAACGCCGCGATATGAGCCTGCTCCGCACTTGAGTAGTAATTGTACAACCAGCGGAAACTGGCGGTGGTCAACGGGTGTTTGCGATACTGTTTGGTTAAGTAGAGATGAGTTTGCGCAGCAATTTCGGGGCTGCCGGTGGCTTCACAGAGATTGGCCAGTTCAAATAGCCAAACACCGGCGGCGGCGTCATCGAGTTGCATCGATAATTCCGATAGGTTGCGACCCCACAGCGCGGTGGAGACATTCGGTGATCCCGCAACCATGCGGTCCAGCGTTTTTCTTTTGCCAGCCAATAACCTCATTTGCGCCATGTTGCCGGCGGTTCGTCTCGCGCCTTTGCGAATCGGTACCCCAGCGTCGGTGTTCTCGATGCCAGCGAACAACCGGTTGTTGGGTCCAGCGGCAAAAGGACTGGTAAAAATGGTCGTGAGCGAAATGGCCGAGGTATCGCGAACCGGTTGATTTAGCAGGACGCGACTTATTGCAGAATGGTCAGTCAGTAACGCCCCGAGGTCGGTCATGTAATGACTTGGTGAAATCTTAAGGCTTGCCACATCGCCGCGGTCAATCACGACAACTTTACCAACTTGCCAAGGTGGTAAGCTGGTTCCCGTTCTGTCATTGGATTCGGCGGCGAGTTTCACGGCATGTAAGACGACTCCGCGCAAATTATTTGAGTTCTTCACACGACCCGATGAAATCGCAATCACCCGCGGCTTCAATGCACGGATTTGCCTGGCTAACACAGCCGGAGGCCCCGTGGATTGAAATGCCAT
>JAAEPL010000281.1 GCA_024232675.1 Planctomycetaceae bacterium | reverse complement strand
GGCAAAACAACGTGGCTGGCATGGCGAATGGTCTCCCAATCGCTGGTGAACTGGGGCTTACAACCGAGACGCTCCAAGGCGAAGACCACCGAGTTAATATTCGCGCCTCCGCTATCAATGATGGCGACGTGGGGGGTGGTCATCAAAGAACTCCTTTGGTGGAAGGCATTTCGTGACCGCTGCGGGCGAGTGCGGGCCGCAACGCGCGACCCACCCCTTTGAACATTGTTTCTGCCATGTGGTGATTGTTTTGTCCACGGAATTCGACTTGAATGGCCGCCCGCAGGGACTGGGAAAGCGATTGGAAGAAATGCCCAAACATTTCGGTGGGTATCTCGCCGATCCGATCGGTCGTAAACTCGCCCACCTGCACATACGAAGGCCGCCCCGAGAGATCAATCGCCACATTCGATTGGGATTCATCCATCGCCAATAGAAAACCGTAGCGGCCGATCCCTTGGCGGTCACCCAACGCTTCATCCAAAGCTCGGCCAATGGCCAGCCCCACATCTTCCACGGTGTGATGGGCATCGATATGCAGATCGCCAGCGCATTTCACTTGCAGCGTGAATCCACCATGTTTGCTGAGTTGTTCCAGCATGTGGTCAAAGAAGCCGATGCCGGTCTTAATCTCATCCTCAGCCTGCCGACTATCCAGATCTACAAAGACTTCTATTTCCGTTTCATTCGTCTTTCGAATCACCGTTGCCGATCTCGGTCGCTGCGTGATTAACTCGGCAATCTCCAACCACGACAAATCACTGGGCCCAATTTTCAAGCCGGCAATCCCCATATTCTCTGCCAATTGCAAATCCGAATCTCGGTCACCGATGACATAGCTATTTTGCAAATCAAGCGTCCCTGTTTTCAAGTATTCAAGGACCATGCCAAGCTCGGGCTTTCGCTGAGGCGAATTTTCGTGTGGGAAAGACGGGTCAATGTGGACTCCAGCAAACGTAATTCCCTGAGATTCAAAAATCTGCATCATTAACTCGTGCGGGCCGATAAAATTCGCCAGCGGGTGACAATCGGTCCCCAACCCGTCCTGATTCGTGACCATCACAAACTCAAATCCATGATCCCGTAATTCCAGCAGCGCTGGGATCACGTCGTCTATCAACAAGAGCTTCTCATAGGCATCGATTTGCTGATCCTCGGGTTCTTGAATCAGGGTCCCATCACGGTCGATAAACAAGATTTTACGCTTCGTACTCATTTCGTACCCTTTTCATAACTCGCCAAAACCTGTGCCAATCGCTGCATATCCGCTGCCGTCCCAATCGAAATCCGCACGTGCTGTTCGAGACCCGGTTGCGCCGATTGGTCGCGCAGTAGGACTCCCGCGTTTTTGCAATACTGCATAAGCGTTTTCGCGTCACGCACTTTGACCAACAAAAAATTTGCCTCGCTGGGATAGACCTTCTCCACAAAATCAAACACCGGCAAAATTTTTGCGAAGTCCTCGCGCTGTTCGCATAACGTCGCGATTCGTTGCTCAGCGATAGCAACATTGGATTGATCCATGGCTCGTAACGCCGCGTCCACGGACGCCCGAGAGAGCGGGTAGGGGGAGGTGGTCGCTTTCAAATAGGCGATCAAATCCCGGCCCCCGACGACCGCGCCTAAACGAGCACCCGCCAGCGACCAGGCCTTGGACAAAGTCCGTAGCACAGCCAAATTTGGAACCTGAGTAGCTTGCCGACAGAGACTCCCCGTTTCGGCGAACTCAATGTAAGCTTCGTCTACGACCACCAGCGCTCGTTCCGCAACCTGATTCGCAAATTCCACAATTCGCTGCGAGTTGACTCCCGAACCCGTGGGATTGTTGGGAGTGCACAGAAAATATAATTTGGCATCTTCCAACTCAAGCAATTTCGCGAACGGCACAGCGAATCCCTGCGCGGCATCAAGCGGCACATCAATCGTTTTTACCGACTGCAGCCGAGCAAAAAACTGGTACATCACAAAAGCCGGCGAGCATTGCGCGATTGCGTCCCGAGCGGGTACACAGAACGAGCGAATGAGCGCATCAATCCCATCGTCGGCCCCGCGTGTGATTAACAGTTCCTCAGAACCAACACCATACAACTCCGCCAAACGTTCGACTAATGCCGCAGGCTGTTTTTCCGGGTAGCGATGGATCAGTGGGTCCGTGGCATTTTCCGGTGGCCACGGATTTTCGTTGCAATTCAATCTCAGACTGGCCGTTTGATCGGCGCCTTGAGGCTGGTAGTTGCATTCATCCCAAAGATCGCGGCGAGCTAACGAGGCAAGGCTCATTCTACCGCTCCTGATTGGCAACCGTCCCTACGGATCGACACGGCCAAAGCGTGAGCCGTTAATCCCTCAGCACTTGCCAACGTGGTGGCGGTCTTGGCCAACCCCATCAACCCGTCCGCCGTCGCCCGCTGGACGGTAATACGTTTCATGAAATCGCTGACTGACAATCCGTTGACAGAACGAGCCAAACCACAGGTCGGCAATACGTGATTCGTACCGCTGCAATAATCTCCCAGCACCTCGGGGGTCCAGCGGCCCAGAAAAACGCTGCCCGCGGCGGTGACCTGTTCCAAGCGAATATCGGCATCCTCGGTCTGGATTATCAAATGCTCGGCCGCGTAAAGATTCGCGACTTGCATGGCCTGGGAAATGTCATCCACGAGAATGATACGCGAATACCGGGAAGAAGATCGAATCAAATCTCTGCGGTTTAACTGAGGTAATAAATCCAGCACCGCTTGTACTACCGCTTCGGCAAGATCCCGACTTTCGGTTACCAAGATCGCTTGGGAATCGGTGCCATGTTCCATCTGAGCGGCCATGTCCACGGCAACAAAAACGGGATTCGCATCTTTATCCGCAACGACCATCACCTCCGAAGGACCCGCCGCCATATCGATGGTGGTCGCTGAGCGCCCCACCGACACTTGTCGCTTCGCCTCCGTCACCCAAATGCTACCGGGCCCAAAAAGTTTATCGCAGGCAGGTACACTCTCCGTCCCAAAAGTCATGGCCGCAATGGCCTGAGCTCCCCCTATTTTGAAGACGGCATCGACACCACAGACCTCGGCCGCATAGGCAATCGCTCCATCAATTTCACCCGAGGGTGACGGTGGCGAACAGAGGATCACGTTTTTACATTTCGCTAATTCGGCCGGGACCCCCATCATTAACACGGAAGAGGGCAGGGGGGTCTTTCCACCGGGAGCATACAAACCCACGCTCTGGATACCTAAATACCGGGCCTGGCAGGTAACGCCAGAACTGGTCTCCAAAGAAAAATTACTTGGCAAAGCCGCGTGGTGAAACTTTTTGATGTTTTGGTAGGCGCTATCAATGGCCTCACGAACCTCTACGTCCAAACCTTCAATCGCCGCGTGCCGTTCCTCGGTCGTAACGCGAAAGGACTGGAGATCTACGCCGTCTAACTGGAACGTCAGTTCGCGAATCGCTGCATCCCCGTCTGAGCTCACGCGCTTGAGAATATCCGAAACAATCAACTGTGTCTTCTCGGAACGATTCTGTGGCGCTCTCTCCAACGCCGCCTCGCGGGCCCCCTGGTCCAACTCATTCCATTCAATAATTTCCATTTCCCCAATCCCGTTTATTCAAAATTCAAACACGTACCCTGATACGTCAGCACTCCGGTCGGCAGAGCATACTTCCAGCTGGTTCTTCATTTACGGCAATCGCCAAATCAAGCGAGCATTTTTTCAATCGGCATAACCAGCACTGCGGTCGCTCCGGCCTCACGTAAATCTTCGATGTGATCCCAAAACACGCCTTCGCGACAAACCGCGTGCACCGCCACCCGGTCATCCTGTCCCTCTAAAGGCAACACCGTCGGTGACTCGGCGCCGGGCAGTAGCTCGGAAATTTTGTCCACCGAATGACGCGGGGCATGCAGCATTACGTATTTGCTTTCCGCGGCTTGCTGAACACCGTCAATTCGTTTCAGCAACTTATCGATCAAGGTCTCTGCATCTTTGTCAAACCGCTCCGAGTTCCGAAACAAGGCAGCCGTGATCGCGTCAATTTCATGCACCTCACGCAACGCGTTGGCCTGCAGCGTGGAACCGGTGGAGACAATATCTGCGATGGCATCGGCCGTTCCCAATTTGGGCGCGATTTCGACCGAGCCCGACAATTTAACGGGATTCGCAACGACCCCTTGTTGTTCCAAAAAATGACCGAGCGTGGCGGGGTAACTGGTGGCGATTCGCTTGCCCGCGAGACAAGCGGGACCCTGATAATCGAACGCCTCGGGAACGGCGATCGAAAATCGACATCCTCCAAAATTCAGAACCCTCAGCTCCGTCGCGACAGGGATCGCAGGATTTGCAAACTGGAATTCACGTACCGTATTTTGGCCCACGATCGCTAACTGACAAATATTGTCGCTCAGCAACTGGGGAATATCATCACCGCGGACGTACAACAAATCCAAAGGCAAAGACAACCCATAACAGAACAGCTTATTTTTACTTTGGGCAAAAGTGATCCCGCACTTCCTCAACAAACTCAAAGCTTGTTCGGAAAGGTGGCTGGATTTCTGAATGGCAATTTTCAATCTCATCGTTTGCTTGCTTTACTTTTTGGTTTTACTGAACCCGTTCGATCCCACGCCATCTGATATCCGCCTTGACCCATCTCTAAGCAACGGGCGACACGCCCCACCGTGGTCACGCTGATACCTGTCTTTTCGCTGATGTCGCGATACGTCATGCCGGCCTTCAGCATCTCGACCACACGCCAGCGATCCACCATGGCCTCCAACTCCGCAGGGGTGCAGAGGTCGCCGAGGAACTGTTCGCAATCCTGAGCTGACTTCAATGTCAGCAAGGCATTGGCAAACCGCAGAAAGTCTTTGCGACCGGGCTTCTTGGCTGCTGCTCTACTTTTCATCTGACCGCCTTCGTTACAGTGTATTAACGTGCTAATACATAATTTAGCGGGCGGACGTGATCTTGCAAGGTCCATTTGGGAAGTTTTCCAAAGAGAACTCCGGCCGGAAAATATCCCGGTAACGTAATTTTCAAGGTCGGCCTGAGTTTCAAGGTTGGCCTGCGAGGCGAAATACGGTTACAACTGCAACGTAGCTAATTAGAGGAGCCCGCAACGTGACACCGCCAAACGACACATCGGATCGACAATGGCCCGCGCCTCGCCATTCGCACGCCTTGCGGATGGAATGGAACGATCTGCTGTTTGCCCACTGGCCCGTTTCCGCGGAAACACTCGCCCCACATCTGCCCGAGGGCCTCGAAGTGGATACCCTTGAGGGGCAGGCTTGGATCGGTTTGGTGCCATTCCAGATGGCCGACGTGGCACCCCGCTTTGTGCCGGCCATTCCCGGGGTCTCGGCCTTTCCGGAAATGAACGTGCGGACCTACGTTACCTGCAGGGGGAAACCGGGGGTCTGGTTCTTCAGCCTGGACGCCACCAACCCGCTGGCCGTTCGCGTCGCTCGGGCCCTGTTTCATCTGCCCTACATGGACGCCCAACAATCGATCCGCTGGGATGGCGATCGCTACCATTACGCCAGCCGTCGAACCCACCGAAACGAACCCCCGGCCTCCTTCGTGGGGACCTATCGCCCCGTGGGAGATGTGTTCCACGCCCAACCCGGCACACTAGAGCATTGGTTAACGGCCCGCTACTGTCTGTACGTCGCCAATGGCAAGGGCCGCATTTTACGGGGCGAAATTGACCACCCCCCTTGGCCGCTACAACCAGCCGAGTGGACCGTCGAAACCAATACGATGCTGGAACCACTGGGCATCCCTTGTGACGGAGAACCCCACCTACTGTTTTCCAAACGCGTGCGGGTCAAAGCCTGGACCAACCAACGGGTCGATCGCTAGTGCGCCTCACGCAGTACCATTCAGCAAAAGACGCGGATTCTGTTTACGCCGCTTTTTTATCGACCTGAATTTGGCTGGGCAGGTGCAATTGCATTTGTGGGAAGGGAATTGAGACGTTATTCAAGTCCATCCCCTTTTTGGCGGCGACTGCCAACAACTCACGGACCTCCCAGTACTTGGCAGGTTCACACCAGACGCGAATCTGCCAATTCACACTGGAATCGCCCAATTCCTTCATCACGACCTGGGGAGCCGGTTCGGCGACCGCCCCGGGGACTTCGGAAATGGCGGTTTGCAGTACCGCGCGAGTGTAATCAAGATCGGCCGAGTAATCGGCGCCCACGTTGACATCGACGCGGCGAAAATCATTGCGAGTGAAATTGGTGATCGTGGTATTGAAGATCTGGCCATTGGGCATGATCTTGTGCAGGTTATCCAGCGTATTCAAACGGGTGGCGAACAGATCGATCTCTTCCACGACCCCCTCTTCGTCACCGACTTGGACATAGTCGCCCACTTTGAAGGGGCGAAAGGCCATCAACATCACGCCGGCGGCGAAATTACCAAGCGTCCCTTGCAGGGCCATACCGACGGCAAAACCGAGGGCCGCGATAATGGCGGCAAAACTGGTGACGTCGATCCCGAAATAACCGAGCACACCCAACAGGACCATCGCCATGACGCCGTTTTTGAGCATCCGCCCAAAGAATTTCCCAAAGGTCAAATCGACCCGTTTGGAAAGACTGCCGCCGATGACGCGTCCCAAAAAGGAGGCCACAAAATAGCCGACGACCAGAATCACCAAGGCGACGCCGGCAGGGACCAGCGATTGGCCGACCAGTTCGTTGAGGGCATTCACATCCCCCTCGACCAGCCCTTGTTTCAGTTTGGTAAGGACCGTGCCGGCCGTTTGGGCTGTCTCCTTGGCCACAGTCGTCCCGGCCTCCACCGCCGCCTCCTGTTGACCCCACAGGGGCTGGGTAAAAACGAGAGGTAATCCGAGGGCAGTTACGATTTTCAGGGATGGCATCGGTTCTTGGTCTCTTCCAGTACACGCCGTTCGATCATATTCCAGAACGGGCTGAATACCGGTTGTCCGGCCGACCGTCAACGGCATTTCGGGACGCTCGGTGCCACGTCCATCCGAGCCATCACCTGCACGATTCGCTAGCAGCCTTGGGAGCTTCGAATTCGTCGGACGGTTCTCATGGCGGGAGACCCAAAAAACAGAGGCTTGCCGCACGCTCTGGATACGACAAGCCTGAATATTGAATGGGATGTTAAAACGTGATGTTGATCAATTCACCTAGACCGAGCGACGTCGACGACGCAGACCGCTCAATCCCGCGACCAAGCCGAACATTGCCAAGGCACTCGGCTCGGGAACACTCGTAAAGAACGAAATGTCATTGCCCGTTCCGGCGCTGTAACTGATGAACAGATCAAACCCGCCGAAATTACCGACCAAGTCGCCTTCGCCCAAAACGTCTCCGCCCAAGCCGCTGAACGTACCGGACACGGCATTGGTGCCGGCAATGGCGGCGAACACAAATTCCTGGTTGAAATCGAGGGTGAATCCATCGATCAATTGCACGTCCAAGCCCGCGCCATTTTCGATCGTCAGCAAGGCATCCAGGTTATTCAATAACAACCGATCAAAATCTGTGGTGCTTAAACCGGCAATCTCGATGGTTGTCAGCGAGGTCGCGCCCGGCGTCACATCGCCGCCAAGTGCGGGGGTGCCGGGACTGTGCCCCGGATTTAGGCCCCCTTGGAAGGTCACCTCACCGCCCCCGGTAAAAGGTCCGTCTCCGGATAGATCATCCAGAAACAACAGACCACTGCCCGTATCCACCTGAAAACCGCCGTTG
>JAAEPL010000280.1 GCA_024232675.1 Planctomycetaceae bacterium | reverse complement strand
TTGGCTTTTGGAAAGCCACTCATTGTCAGCCGGCAAGGCGCTGCTGGCATGCATCTACCAGTCGGAGCGGCACCATTCATTGTTGCCGACGGTGCCGAGGCGATGCTGCAAGCCATTTTGCGTTGGGTTACTGACGAAACCCCGCTGGCGACCGCAGCTCAGGCAGCCACCCCTTATGTTGACGAGTACCTGACACCCGATCATGTTTATGCCGAGCTGAACCAATGCCTACAAGCATTGCCGGTGACCAATTCATGATTGGTATCCGACAACCCTGCCGGCACGGTTATAATGAAGACTAGCCCATGGTGATAAACACCCTGTTTCCAGATCACGCGACGCGATCATGAAAAAATCCAACTTGAACTCTGAACAAATTCGCCGATGGGTCAGCGATGTGCTGAAGGGCGAAGCCGCAGCCATCTCGGGCCTCGCTGATGCTTTACCCGCAGAATGTGTTGCCGTCGTGGAACTTTTGTTGCGTTGCGATGGACGCGTTATCGTTACAGGCATGGGTAAAATGAGCGCTATCGCCCGCAAGACCGCGGCCACACTCTCCAGCGTCGGCACACCCGCGATCTTTCTTCACCCGGGAGAAGCCATGCACGGCGACCTCGGGATCGTCACTTCCAGCGACATCCTGTTGGCACTTTCTAACAGCGGCGAAACCAACGAAATACTCGATCTAATTCCGCATCTAAAGCGAAACAAGGTACCCATCATTTCGATAACCGGTTCCTTATCCAATGCTCTATCAAGCGTAAGCGATTTAAACATGGCAACGGGGGTAACCCGCGAAGCAGACGATATCACCCAAGCACCCACCAACAGCACAACAGCCACACTGGCGCTTTGCGACGCGCTCGCTATCGCACTGGTTCATTTGAAAGGTTTTACCGCGGAACAATTTGCCGCCAACCATCCGGGTGGCCAAATTGGCAGAAATTTGTTGCTCCGCGTCAGTGATCTCATGGCAACGGAGTCCGCCATCCCAGTCGTCGCCTGCGATGCCAGCTTGCGAGATACCATCGTAGTGATCAGTCAAGGAAAACTGGGAGCCGGCTTTATCATCGATTCGTCTCAACACTTACTGGGGATTTTGACCGATGGCGATTTAAGACGCATCCTCGAACGGGACCCCAACCCCTTGGATCAACCGGTAGCCGATTTGATGACTCGATCCCCGCGAACTTTAACCAGCGACTTATTAGCCGTGCAGGCATTAACTTTGATGAATGACTGTCAGATCACCGTAATGCCTGTTGTCGATAACGGCATAGTGATTGGGGCGCTGCACTTGCACGAACTTTTAAAAGCTGGACTAGGCTAGATCCCTCACAGTACTTACGTCCTCCTTACTTGAACGCCCATGACTCATCACGACCCACCGGAAACCGCCGTGGTGCACTTCACGATCTCCGCACCACGTAGCGGTTCGACCTGGCTAGCTAAAGCCTTGGGCCAGCACCCAGAAATCTTGTCCACAGAAAACCGTTTGTTCGGTCGTTTCTTTGAACTTTGGAAGAATCAGCAAGGAAAAACAGTACCGCGAATCACCGCTGATGAATTCATAACCGGTTTGTCACGGCACACGTTCTATCAATCGCTCGGGTTTGAAACTGCCAACGAATTGGCAACCGATCTATTTTCTGAATTCCAAACATTCCTGATCAATTACCTGCAAGCAAAATCGGGTAAGTCTGTGATTGTGGATAAAATCACCCCTTATCTGGGCACTTCCCAGCGTGTCGTCAACAGCGTGCGGTCGCGTCCCCACTCCCGAATCATTCACCTAATTCGTGACGGCAGAGATGTTGCTGTAAGTGGCGTATTTGATTGGATTGCCCGCGAAGATAAATCCTCGAAGCGTTACCAAATGTTTGTTGAACGCGATCCCCAGTTAACGCTTAAACGCTTTTTTGATGACGAGTTATTGGAGCGATGGGCCCATTATTGGAAAGAGCCAATCGCTGCACTAACGCCAGCCCAACCCAGTACGTTGCAGGTGCAGTATGAAAAGATGTTGGATAATCAAGCCGGGGTTCTCGAGAAAATTTTTGAGCACCTAGGAGTCGCTGCCGATCCAGAAATTGCAAACATGTGTAGCGAAGCAGTAACATTCGAAAAATTAACGGGGCGGTCGAGCGGCCAGGCCAAACTACTTGCGAAAGCTCGCAAAGGGACTTCTGGCGATTGGAAAAACTATTTCACCAAACAAGATGCCAAAAAATTCCAAGCCTGCACCGGGAACCTACTGCAAGAACTAGGTTACGAACCCGATG
>JAAEPL010000279.1 GCA_024232675.1 Planctomycetaceae bacterium | reverse complement strand
TGGGCAATCCAACCGGGCAGACGTCCCATTGAAAATAATACCGTGAACATCGGTACCGGGATGCCCATCGCTCGGTAGATCACGCCTGAATAGAAATCCACGTTGGGGTAGAGTTTTCTTTCAATGAAATACTCGTCGTTGAGCGTTACCTTTTCTAACTCTTGGGCTACTTCAAAGAGTGGGTCTTTGATTGCCATCTTCTCGAGCAGTTTGTCGCAGGCACCCTTAATGATCGTGGCTCGTGGGTCAAAGTTTTTGTAGACGCGATGACCAAAACCCATCAATCGGTACTTGTCGTTCTTATCCTTCGCTCGGTCAACGAATTTTTGCAAATCGCCACCACGCCGAATTTCTTCCAGCATGTTTACCACGGCTTCGTTAGCTCCACCATGAAGTGGCCCCCACAAAGCACAGATACCAGCGGCGATAGAAGCAAACAGGTTAGCTTGGGATGAACCGACCATTCGCACCGTAGAGGTGCTGCAGTTTTGCTCGTGATCAGCATGCACAATCAAAAGCATGTTCAGTGCTTTTACGAAGTCGGGATCGATTTCGTAAGGCTCACAAGGCACCGCAAACATCATCTGCAAAAAGTTCTCGCAGTAGCTGAGATCGTTTTGGGGATAAATAAACGGTTGACCAATCGACTTTTTGAAACTGTAAGCCGCGATGGTGGGCAATTTTGCCAGTAATCGATAGATCGAGATACCGACTTGTTCCGGATCTCGCGGATCGAGGGAATCCTGGTAAAAGCTGCTCATCGCACTGACGACACTGGATAGCGTTGCCATGGGGTGAGCGTCGCGAGGAAAGCCGCGGTAGAAGTACCGGATATCTTCGTGCAGTAGCGTGTGACTGCGAATCGACTGGTTAAACTGCTCCAACTCTGATTTGTTAGGCAATTCACCATAAATCAACAGGTAGCAGACCTCTACAAAATCGCAATGCGTCGCGAGTTCTTCAATGGGGTAGCCGCGATAACGCAGAATCCCCTGCTCACCATTCAAAAAGGTGATTTCGCTGCGGGTAGAGCCAGTGTTGACATATCCCTCGTCCAGCGTGATGAACCCTGTTTGTTGACGGAGTTTCCCAAGGTTAATACCCTTTTCTTGCTCCGTGCCAACGACGACGTCCAAATCGATTTCTGAATCGCCAATGTGTAATTTGGCTTTTTCCGCCATGGTCTCTTTTCCCGTTACAACACTACTCACGCGCTCTCCTTTGTACGTTCGAAACCGAAAAAACGCTCACCAAACTGGCTTTGCGGCGTCGATTTCGTCCCGGTAGTTTACCTGCCCAGACTTGAATAGAAAAGCCGCGCAGTTGTACCCTAACCGAGCAATCGCCAGCTTCTTATCAAGCCCGTGGTATTTTAGGCTACAAAGCGAATTTTAACCCCAACAAATACGGTTAGTGTCCGTTCGTCTTGTTTTCGTAATAATGCCGTTACAAATTTAATTATCTTGACCAGGGTATGCATGTTATGAGCAAAGCCTTTATTGCGATCGATTTAGGCGCGGAATCGGGGCGGGTGGTCGCTCTTACGCTGCGTCAGAAGTCTCAAAAATTCGAATTGCACGAAGCGCATCGGTTTTCCACGAATATCGTCACCCTTCCTAGCGGCTTGCACTGGGACGTCACCGCTATCTGGCGTGAAATTATCACAGGCCTGATTTTAGTTGCGGGGTGGGCCGAGGAAAACGATCACGAAATCTGCTCGCTCGGCGTCGATTCTTGGGGGGTCGATTGGGGGATTGTGGACAGTCAGGGAGAGTTACTGGGTTTACCCCACGCCTATCGAGACCCTCGCAACAATAAAGCCTACGAAACGGTCACTGAGCAAATCTCAGCTGAGCAGATTTACCAGCTAACGGGCATCCAGATGATGCCGATCAATTCCCTTTATTCCCTATTTGCCCTGGCCAGCCATAGCCCTGACTTAGTCGCCGCTGGCGATCATTTCCTACACATCCCCGACCTGTTTCATTATTTCTTGTCCGGGGTGCTGAGTAACGAAAGGACGATTGCTTCCACCAGTCAGTTACTCGACATCCACACGGGAAACTGGTGTGAACAGTTGTTGGATATTTGCGACGTTAATGCGGACCTGTTTTCCACACCGGTGGCTCCGGGCACCGTGCTCGGGACGCTCCGCAAACCTTTGGCAGCCGAAACGGGCCTCCCACCGTCCGTTAAAGTCGTCGCACCGGCCACCCACGACACTGCCTCGGCGGTGGCGGCCATTCCGGCCTCAAAAGATCGATCGTGGTGTTTTATTTCCAGTGGCACTTGGTCACTGGTCGGTGCAGAAGTCAGGAACCCCTGCCTGACTGACGAGGCTGCCGCGAAAATGTTCACTAACGAAGCCGGGGTCGATGGGACGATTCGTTTTCTCAAAAATATCGGCGGGCTCTGGCTGGTGCAGCAGTGTCGCCGTGCTTTTGCTGACCGTGGCCAAACCTATACCTATGAGGAATTAACGGATATCGCGAAATTGGCGGAGCCCTTTCGGACTATCATCGACCCCGACCATGCTCCGTTTGCAACGCCCGGGAAAATGCTGCAAAAAATCAATGACTTCGCGGCATTAACCAAACAATCCATCCCCGAAACTCCAGGCGATTACCTGCGTTGCTGTTTAGAAAGCCTGGCGTTGGCGTATCGCCAAACCATCCACAACCTTGAATCCGTTCTCAATGAAAATTTCGACGATCTACACATTGTCGGAGGCGGCGGCAAAAATCAGCTTCTAAATCAAATGACCGCCAACGCCTCAGGCAAAACCGTGATTGTTGGTCCGATCGAAGCGACCTCCCTGGGAAATTCGATGGTGCAGGCAATGGCACTGGGTGAAATCTCCGATTTGGACCACCTACGGAAAATTGTCAGCAACACCGTGCAACCGGAACACTTCCAGCCCCAAGAGACCGAGGCTTGGGACCAAGCTTATGAGCATTTCCTTTCCCTGCCGGGACGTGAATGAAGTGATGAGCGCTGGCCGGATTTCACCGTAGCTTCCGGAGCTTATTGTTTTTCCAATTTCATGTAATCAAATAACCGACCCTCGAGGTCGAACGCCTTAAATTCAAGGGTGCCTCCATTGATGTAAGCCATGCAATAGTGATGGCCACGTTTCACATTATTCTGGAAGAAGGGACGGAACGGACCGGGTGTCTCCAAACTACCGCCGCCTCCGCCGGTAACCATATAGATCGTTCCCTTGGCCGCAGTCGTGGCGGAATTTCTGTAAATCGGCCACGTTCGTTCGTAAGAATGTATGTGTCCATTCCAAACAATATCGACATGATGTTTGTCATAGAGTTCAGCTAACACTCGGACCCGCGCATCGCCTCGAGTCGACTGATTCGTTTTCCACAAATTCCCGTAGTCATTCTCATCTGAGGAAAACACGGGGTGGTGGTGTACAACGAACTTCCACCGCGCGTCGGAATCGGATAACGCCTTGTCTAACCACTGGTATTGCTCGCTGCTTGGATCGACCTGCTTATTCGTATCCAACATGAAAAAATGGGCGTTGCCGTAACGAAAATCGTAATAATATTCGGGCGCTGGCAAATCGAAGTAGTCGTAGTAATTCCTGGCATTCACCTCGTGATTACCCAAGACTGGAAACATCGGCACCCTGCCAATTAGCGGGGCCATGGCAGGGAAAAACTGACGGGTCCAATGACTATCGTTGGTGCCGGTGCTGACGAGGTCCCCCGGGTGAATCAAAAAACTGGGACGCTGCCCCCAAGCCATTTCAGCCACTCGGCCCGATACTTCGGGGTTACCCTGCGTATCGCTAATGATGGCGAATCCGAAAGGCGTCTCCTCCGCACACGCCGTTTGAAAGGTCAGCAAGTCTCCCTGTAACGTCTCCCCCGAACTGTCAACCGATTCCACTTGGTAGAAATATTGGGTATCTGGTTTTAGATCCGTCAGGGATACATGATGAATCATCTTGCCCGCTAACCCAGCCTGCGTCTGCTTTAACTCGTCGGTTTCACCGTACTTCACGAGCGTGCTGGCTGGCTTACTCGTTTGCCAACCTACCGTCATCGAAGTTTTGGTGCCGCGTTGTAAATAGGGTGGCACGACGACCGTAAAGGGCTCATTGACCGAATCCAGGCCGACGTTTTGAGCAAGTGTTTCCATGTGCGCAAACTCCTGCTGTACCCAATCCGGCTTGGCTGCTAGGTCATAAAGGGCAATATCGTAAATCCTACCGGCATGCGAAAAGAATTCGTCGTCGTCTTGATAAGCGCCAATCACGACAGGCGCCTGCTCCGGATACAAGATATCGCCTTTCTGAACGGTTGATTCAGCATCAAGTTTCCCGTCCACAAACAATTGCAGAGTTTGCCCGTCGTAAACGGCAACCACATGATAGTAACGCCCTAACTCGTAATCGGTACGCCCTTTCAAGTAAGTCATCTTGCCGTCGCCGTCGTCGGTCGCCGTCGTGGCCAGTGCCACAAAAAAGTTGCGCTGGTCGTACCCAACGACCCAACCCTTTTCATAGGATCGATTATCCTGGAACACACCGACAATGCCCCCCCAATCTTGCCGCTGGTTGATGGAAGCTCGCGCGGACACCGTAAATGCTCGCTTGGGGAGGTAACGTTGAATGTTGGTGTAATTGTCCGTGATGAGGACGCGTGATTGCTTTCCATCAAGCAATATTCCGCCGTCACTTCCCACCATCTCATGGCCACCTTGGATGGAACCCGCGGGACCCAATCGAGCCTCCACCTTGGCTTGGCTTACCGTTCGAGGGTTGAAGATCCAATGCGCGATGGGATCAGGGCCTTCGTGAGGCAGCGCAGCGAGCGCGGGCGTGAGCAACGTATACCAAATGACAACTACTAGCAGAGGGGATTTCCAGTTCATGAGCGCCTTTCATATTGGGTTGCTTAATTGTAACTGAAAAGAGTCGCAATAGAATCCAATCAAGATACGAATCCAATCAAGATAC
>JAAEPL010000278.1 GCA_024232675.1 Planctomycetaceae bacterium | reverse complement strand
GTACCCGTCTGACCGTGGGAGCGGCACATATCGAAACTATGTACATATATAGGTCGACACCGGCGACTTGGGGGAGTTTCCAGCGAACACGGAGCCTGCAACCCCAGTTTGCATGTCACAAATCCCTGCTGAACCAAGTTCCAACCACGGTCGTATTAGTCGATTCCGGGCGGGGGAAACGTGAAAGGGTGCCTCAGGGTATGAGACTATGTGACTTGGTGGAGTTTTACAGGCTACAGACGACATAAAAAGGTGGTAACCTATTCCGCTACCAACCGCCCACAACCCGATAGCCGCCGCGCGCCCTAGCGCGGCGATCCATTACCCCCTATACCCATACCCCCTCTATACCCTCCAAATACCGGATGAGGCGGGCGCCCTAGCGCGCAAGGGCTCGGGAAGGCCTCCCTGCCTTTGGGAGGAGGTTGTTGGATCGTCGAATCCGAAACACGCAAAGGAGCATGTCAACACCCGCAGCGCGGCGAACACATCATATATGGACTATTATTGATGCATAGAAGGACGCCACGTACCGGAAAACGCGATAGTGTGCAAGGGAGAGCCCGACATTTAGTTCGTTAAGATTTCGGAAACGCGATTGCGGTCACCAGAAGCGACCTAGGAGCACGGCGCAGTCCTATTATGATGTGTATTTACATCTGTGACACATACATGAAAAGAATTGCGAAAAATCATTGCGTTATGAACCAGGAGGATGATCACAAATCCTTATCG